>CAJAHV010000180.1 GCA_903939555.1 uncultured Alphaproteobacteria bacterium
AGGTGGCCCAAGAACAGTGAGTATGTGGATAGGCACCGAAGTGGGACCCCTTGACATCCGAGCTAAACATCTACGATTGTTCTAAAATCTGAATTTGCGAAGGGGTCTAGGTCGGCGCCGATCGGGACCCCGCTATAAGCGGCTTTCTAAAATAACTTCAAGCGCTTGTGCCGCATAAGCGCTGGGTTCCGCTTCGGCGCCGCTCCACACGTTTGTCCAATCGTAAGCTGAACTGATGGTGGATCCGAATGAACCGTGCCTCGAAGTATTTTTACAGATAACGAAAGTTTATATATTAAATTCAATGATATAAATGTTATCGCCTTCATTCCATCCGGCGCGCCAACAACTCATTGATATATAACGATATTTAAACGCACACAGATGTGAAGTGCGGCTAAAACTGTGCATTTCGCTATGCACAAATCGTGCACAAAAAGCGGTGTCATTCTCCCATATTCCTGATTAGGCTGACGATATCAGAGGGAAGCGGTTTATGGCTGAGGATGCCGAAGTCCGAATCGACCTTCGTGGTGACGGTCGGATCATTCTCTACAAGAGGGCGGGTCTGAAAGATCCGGTCTGGCAGGCTCGTATCCGAGTTCCCAACTCCACCGGTTACAAGCGGGTCGCCACCAAGTCCTTGTCAACGGCGATCGGATTCCAGGCCGGTGCAGCGAACTAAAAGCCTGCGATTTTTTACTCAGTCTCTGCCCAGCTTGTGCCTTTTTTTCTGTTGTAGAACAGACGAATATTAGAAATTTCGCAAAGATCGAAATCTTCCCATTCGACTGTCTCGCCGTCATCATAGACGACTTTCAAATCCCAATTGCAGGACTTCTCAGATCGCGAAAAACGGATCGCGACGGATTCTCCGTTTGGCAATTCATCGTCGGTCAGGACATCTTCTTCCCAAGTGGATGCTTTGCCCGGTGAAACGTAAACTTCGGAGATTTTGTAGCCCGTGCGGTTTTCCAATGTGAAGTTCTGCTTACCGTCAGCCAACGCTGGCGAAGGCAGCAGCGCTGCCACGCTTAAGAGCAAAACTATGATAAATTTAGGAACGTGCATTAATCTCTCAATTACAGTTTGAATGACAAGTCTGATCGAAGTCAGGACGTTTTGTCTTTCCTTATCCATATCAAACCTCGCTGGCTGCGAACGCGAATTTATATGTCTATAAAGCCTGATTTTATTTGCAGTAAGCAAATGCGATAAATCTTGTCAATTTTTGCATAGCGCTGTGCGATTTTCAGGGGTTTGTTCCGGCTTTTTCTCAGTTTGCGGTAGTCATTGACTGTAAAAGCACTTTGAACAATGACCCCTCTTCGAAACGGGATAAGCAACTGTTTCCGATGCCGTTTCGAGCTCTTGGCGGGGGTCATTCTTCGCGCGCAACGCGACCCCCTCAAAAACAGCTATTATGCAATCAATATAGAAAGTTGAGAGATATCGTGGTGGGGTCGCGCTTGGCTGCGATCTGACCGGGTTACGCGGGCACCTCTTGCGCAAAGTGATCGGCAATCGCCTTGCGGGTTGTCACCCAGACCCGGTCATGATTGCGAACATGCCGGAAAAACGCCTCCAGCGCCCAGATTCGTCCCGGACGGCCGATGATCCTGAGGTGCAGCCCCAGGCTCATCATCTTGGGATTGCCGTGGCTGCCTTCACGATAAATCTGGTCGAAATTGCGGATGGCATAGGCCAGCCATTGTTCTGGCGTCATCGCCGGGTCGGTCCACATCTTCATGTCGTTGTTGTCGAGCTGATAGGGTACGATGACCATGGGCTTACCCGGCATGGTCTCGCGGTCCCAGTAGGGAACATCGCCAGAATAGTCGTCCATGTGGTAGGAAAAGCCTTCTTCGATCAAAAGGCGGCGGGTGTTGTCAGTCAGCATATAGCGCGACAGCCAGCCATAGGGGCGCACGCCGCAGGTCTTTTCGATTGAGGCGACAGCCTTGCGGATGAATTCGCGTTCCTGCGCTTCGTCGAACTTGAACTGGTGGATCCAGCGCCAGCCGTGGCTGACCGGCTCGTGTCCCAGCTCTACTATCGCCTGCGCGATCTCGGGATGGTGCTCCAAGCTGAGCGCCGCCACGGTCCAACTCGCCATTATTTCGTAGGCCTTGAGCAGCTTCACTACGCGCGGCGCGCCAGCCTTGATTCCATATAAGTAATTCGATTCGTTTGAATAGTTACGAATCGGTGCCTTGATGAAGATGCCAAGCTCGTCGACCGGCTCCATGCCTCGGTCGCCGCGGGCGATCGACTGCTCCGAGCCTTCCTCGACATTGACCACCACCGACAGCGCCATTTTGGCACCGTCCGGCCAATCGATGCGTTCTTCCCTGAGAGCATTTGGCATCAATGCATTTCTTCCCCGCCCGAGACGTTGAGCGCCTCTCCGGTGACGTAGAAGGCATCCTGGCTCGCCAGCCAGGCGCAGGCCGCTGCCGTATCGCTCGGTAGGCCAGGGCGACCCATAGGGTTCTTGGCGCTCATATTGGCCAGATAGGCCTCGACGCTGTCGAAACCGAGCAGTTTCGAGAAATATTCATTCTGCTGCCCGCCAAGTCCGGTGGTCACATGGTTGGGACAGACCGCGTTGACCGTGATCCCATGTGCGCCCAGTTCGAGTGCACTCGCCCGGGTGAGCCCGACCATGCCATGCTTGGAACTGACATAGGCAGGCAAGTGCGGGAAGCCGGTCTTGGCGGCCTGGCTGGCGATGTTGATGATTCGCCCGCCTTTGCCGCCGGCGATCATCGCCTTGGCCGCCGCCTGGGTGCAATAAAATGCTCCCGAAAGGTTGACTGCGATCACCGTCGCCCAGTCCTTGGGATCGACCTCGAGCAGCGGCTTCATCATGAACCCGATCCCGGCGTTGTTAACGAAAATATCGACGGTGCCGAACGCGGCGACTGCCTGATCGACCAGCGCCTGGCACTGCCCCGGATCGGATACGTCGCAGGCGACAGCAGTCACTTTCGCCCCGCGCGCGCGCAATTCTTCGGCGACGCCTTCAGCCTCGGCATCGATCAGCAGATCGGAAACCACGCAGTTGGCGCCCTCATCGGCAAAGCGGCGCAGGATGCCTTGGCCCAGGCCCTTTTCCTTGCCCGATCCGGTGACGACAATTGTCTTGCCCGCAAAGCGGCTCATGATCGCAGGTCCTCGGTCAGGATGAAGCAGGGGTTGTCGGTAAATTCGCCGAAGGCCGCGGCAACCTTCTGGAACTCGGGATCGGTGACATCGGCGACAAAGGCATCCATCCCGTGGATGTCGATCACCTCGATGTAATCGTACGGCGGTTTGGCATCCGACCCGAACAGTCCGGTGGCGCGATGGACCGTGAAGCTGCGCACCGAGCCCAGCGCGTTGACGCCCGGAATGTCGGTGCCACGCGCCCAGGCTTCATAGGCTTCGGCGCTGGCGCCGTCCTTGAGGTTGAACAGGCAGACGATGCGCATCGATTCTCTCCCTTCAAAAACCGAATTGAGTTGGTGGACGATAGGCTTGTAACTGTGAATCGAGCTGACGGGCCAGATCGATGAGCCTCATTTCGCTGTGCGGCGGTCCCACCAGTTGCACGCCAACCGGCAGGCCATCGTCAGTCAAGCCTGCGGGCAACGACAGCGCCGGGAGACCGGCGATGCTGGCAAGACTGGTGAAATCGGCCTGGTTTGCCGGCGCCCGGGTGCCTTGGGCAAAGGCGGCTTGCGGCGTGGTGGGCATGACCAGCACCGCCCGCTCGCCCAGCGCAGTGCGCAAGGCGGCGCGGGTGCGGCTGAGCACGGCGGGGCGCGGATCCAGATTGCCGACTGCCTTGAGGACAAATTTGAGCTCTTCCGAGAGGCCCGGATTGTCGGCGCGGTATTCGGGTCCGAGATCGTCGATAAGCCAGTGCGCGGCATCGATCAGGCCCGCCATGCGAATATCGGTGAGGCTGTCGGGCAGTTCGAGCTCGCTGGCGGCCAGCGGCAACAGACCGATGACATGGTCGAAAGCTGTGGTCACCGCGCACTGCAATGCCACGCCGCCGTGCTGCCCGAGCAGGCAGACCCGATCGAAACTTCGGCCTTCCCCCGGATTGTTCGCAATCACCTGCCAGGCAGCCTCGATCAGATCGAGATTCACCGCGAGCGGTCCAATGCAGTCAAGCCCCGGCTCGAGGAAGGCAAGGCCGTCGCTGGAGACGGCGCCATGAGTGGGTTTGAGCCCATAAACCCCGCAATAGGCCGCAGGAATCCGCACCGAACCCAATGTGTCGGTGCCGAGTGCAATGTGGCATAGCCCCGCCGCGACTGCCGCGCCGCTTCCGCCGGAGGAGCCGCCGGGGGTGTAGCCGTGCCGGTGCGGATTGTGCGTCCTGCCATAGAACGCATTGTCGGTATCTGCCCCCAATGCGGCCTCATGCATGTTCAGCGAGCCGATGATTGCCGCTCCGGCTCCGCGCAATCGCGCCACCACTTCGGCATCGCGGGCAGCGAGCCGGCCCCGGTAAATGCCCATTCCCCCGGTCCATGGCAGCCCCTTGACCATGACGTTCGATTTTACCCCGACAGTGAGCCCGGCGAGCGGACCCTTGCCACCGCGCGCGCACTCGTCCCATTCGACAAAGGCGTTGAGCGGGGCATTGGCACCCTTCAATGCGGGCCAGTCGATCATTGGGCGCGCTCGTCCAAGAGGCGCAGCGCCTTCTGTCGGACATCGATCTGCGTGAGGGCCGCGGTTCCGCCAGGCGCGCAAAGTTCGACCTTTACCTCGACGCCAAGCCCGCGCCGCAGCACTTCGCAGAGTTGGCTCCGGTCAGTCCCGCCGCGGCTTTCGATCATTACAATCAAGTCGTAGCGCTGGGTCGCCGGATCGAGGGCCATACGGCAGAAATATTCGCCAGTCAGGTCCGCACGGTTCTCGATCAGCGCGCCGATCGCATGCGGGAACAGGTTGACGCCCCGCAGCTTGACCATATTGTCACTGCGGCCCTTGAAGCCGGCGATACGCTTGAAGCCGATTTCACCCCGGCCGCCCATTTCATGCGTGATGTCATGCGTGTTGAAGCGGATGCAGGGCGCGACATCGTCCTTGTACAGGCAGGTAACCACCATGTCGCCGGTGTCACCCAGCCCCACCTGCTGGCCGCTATCGACATCAAGGAGCTCGAGGTATTGCGCGTCTTCCCAGACGTAGAGCCCGTCGCGCTCCGGCCCTTCGCCAGCAACCGATCCGGTATCGCCGACCCCGTACCAGTCATAGGCCTTGGCCCCGCCCCAGGCCGCTTCGGTCGAGGCACGGTCTTCGGTGCCGAGGTGGCCGATGATCATCTTGAGCTTGATCCGCTCAAGCAGCCCCTCGTCGCGAGCGACCTCGGCCAGTTTGCGGATGTAATCGACGAAGCCGACCATCACCGTCACCCCGAAATCGGCGAGCAGCTGCACCTGTTGAAGCGAACGCGTCTCGATCCCCGTGCCGGCGGAGAGAAAGATCGAATTGGTGAAGTGCGTCACCGATTCGCGGATGTAGTGCCCGCCGTTGATCATCCCGTGGCCATAGACCGAATGGACCACATCCTCGGGTCGCAGCCCTTGCCAGCGGTACATCCGCCCGACCAGCAGGTTGCCAACCTCACGTCCCTTGGGCCCGAACAGCAGCGTCTGCGGGCGGCCGGTGGTGCCAGAGGTGGTGTGCAGCACTGCCGGCGGCCGGTCCGCGCCGCCAAGCCCGGTGAAATCGCCATAAGGCGGATATTCGGCGATTGAGGCCATCAGGTCGGTCTTGTCGTAAACCGGCAGCCTTGTAATATCGATCAGGCTCTGGATATCGCCGGGTTCGATCCCCTGCGCTCCCCACAGGCGGCGGTAGAAGGGCACCTGCCAGCCGCGCTGCATCAGCTTGCGGAATTGGACGTCCTGCAGCGCAAACAACTCGTCACGGCTGATCGATTTGTAACGGGCGAGGAAGGCATCGCCGACTGGGTAGTCAGCAAGCAATTGCTTTATGTCGAGCGATTCGAAGTAAGTCGGGAATGTCATTGCGGGTCCGTGACATAAGCAAGCGGGTGATCGAACAGGCCCGGATCGCAGCCGCCCGCTAGCGCGCGGCAAAACGCCTGCTTGGCAGCGGCTTGTTCCGGTGTCAGCGGGGCTTCGGGCTTGCTTTGCGCCCTGAGTTCAGGCGCGCAGTCGATCGCCGGGCAGCAGGCGGCCCAGGGTTTGGAGCCAGGTGTGCAGGTGCGCCATTGGTCGGGGAAGGCCATGGGCTTTGGACCGCCGCCAGTTGCGACATAGAGACCTTGCGGACCTGCCAGAACCGTCATCGGTCGGGTGCCGCCCATTCTGGCAAAGCGCGAAGCCGATGTCCCGGTCTCACAAGCATTGGCGAGTATCACTTCTCCGGTGCCGCTCGCGCAGGATCGAGCCGCCATGGCGCCAACGGTTCCGGCTGTCGCGATGGCGTGGCAGTGGGCATAATGGTGAATATCGACCGTCGCGCCAATTGCGGTCATCGCTTCGTAACCACGCACTGCGCAATCAGCAACGCATCCATCGATCCAGCCTGGCTGTTCAAGGCGGTTGGACAGATGAAGGAGCCGGGATGGAGCAGGGAGGTGCGATGCATGTCTTCCATCTCCTACACGTTGCCAAGGAACACTGCTGCCGAAACCGCATCGCACGGCATCGACCGAAGTGACGCCGCCACCTCGCTTTTACGCGCCCCTGCTACACATGCCAGCCAGTCCGGCAGGTGTAACCGCCCCTGCTTGCGCGTTACGTCATCGACCGGACGCTGCAAGTGGTTGGCGAGCCGTTCGATTAGCGTATAGGGTCTAGCCATTGCGACCACCGGGAGCGGGCGTTTGGCGATCAAGCCGAGATACAGGGTTCTGACCGATGAACTGCGTGTTGAAATTCAGCGCGGTGACTTTCAGGGCAAGGTCTTTCCGACCGAAGCGGAACTGTGCGAGCGCTTTTCTGTCAGCCGGTTTACGGTGCGCGAAGCGCTGCGTGCGCTTCAGGTCGACGGACTGATCGCCCGCAAACGCGGTTCCGGGACCGTGATCAAGCCGGCGGCGGCGCGGGGCGGGGCGTTGCACCAGCCGCTCTCCAACGTTGGCGAGATCCTGCAATACGCCCGCGACACGACGGCGAGTTTTCACTCCCGCGGCGAAGGGCCTTTGCCGCGCGCGATTGCCGAGCAAATCGGCTTGGTTGCGGGTGGCCGCTGGACCCGGTTCCACGGAATGCGCACGGGCGGGGGCTCCAGCCAGCCGATTGCCACTACCGACGCCTATGTAATCGAGGCTTTGAGCGACGCTGCTGCGCGCGTTTCGCCAGGCGAAGATACGATCTTCCGCCAGCTTGAACGGCTTGCCGGGATCAAGTTGATGCAGGTAACGCAAGATATCCAGGCCGTCTCTGCCAGCGCCGAGGTCGCTCGCGAACTCGGTATCACCAAGCGTGCCCCGTGCCTGAGGATCATCCGCTGCTACCTCGATGCCGATGGCAAGATAGTCGAGATTTCGGTCAGCCATCACCCTGGTGACCGTTTCGCCTACTCGATGCATATTGAGGTCGAAGGACAATAGACTAGCCATCACTGTCCAACTCAGGCGCAGGGGAGGGGTGCCAGTCTTCGCCGGCGAAGCGGATTGCTGGCGCAAGGTGATGCGCACCCTTATCTTCAATCCACAGCCCCCGCTGCGCGATGTGGGGCAGGTCAAGCGCTTCGCGGAAATCGAGCACAGGCGCAAAGGCGACATCCTTTTCCGCAAACCAGGCTACCCATTCGTCTCTCGTGCGCTGCACAAAGGTTTCCCTGAGGAATGCGATCAGTTCACTCTGTTCGCCAGCGGGCCGCTCGGCCAAAGCGTAGAGATCCATCCGATCAAGCGCGCCAAGCAAATTGGCGGCAAATTTCAGCTCGCGCCCTCCGAGCACGACATGGCGGTCATCGGCGGTACGGTAGACTTGGTAGAGACCCGCTCCGCCAAGCGATCGCTGGCTGTCCGAACGCGGCGCCGGCCCCGCGGCGATTGCACTGCCGGCAGTGTGTGCGCACCAAGGCAGCAGGCTGTCGAACATCGCGCAATCGATGAAATCGCCCTTACCACTGCTGCGCGCAGCCAGCAGCGCCATCAGCACTGCCGAAAGCGCGGTGAGCCCGGCGGCCATGTCAGCCGAGGGCACACCCGGCACTACTGGTGTAGCGTCGGAACCATCGTTTACGGCCAGGAAGCCGGCCATGGCCTGCACCGCAAGGTCGTGTCCGGGATGATGCGCCAGTTCCCCCTCTTGCCCAAAGGCGGAGATCGAGCAGTAGACGATCCGCTGATTTCGCTCGGAAACAGCAGCATAGTCAAAGCCAAGCCGCTTCATGACGCCAGGTCGAAAGCCCTCAACAAAAACATCGGCATCCGCAATCAGGTCCCAAAGCCTTTCCTTGCCAGCCGTGCTTTTGAGATCGAGCGCCAGGCTTTTCTTGCCGCGGTTGAGATTGCGGAACCAGACTGATTGGCTTGCCTCGAACGGGGCCTGTTCGCGCGCCGGATCGCCGTCCTTGCTCTCGATTTTCCAGACTACTGCTCCCTGATCGGCCATCATCATGGTCATCATCGGCCCGGGCAGAAATACCGATAGGTCGATCACCTTGATTCCGGTCAGTTTGCCCACTTCAGACCACTCCGGCCTGTCTCAGATCGGCAATCTCTTTGTCTGCAAAGCCGCTCTCGGCCAGGACTGCATCAGTATCAGCCCCCAGCAGCGGCCCTGCGCTGGAGGGAAGGCGGGCGCCGTTGATCTTGATCGGGCTAGCCAGCACCGCCATATCCGCACGGTCAGGGTGGTTGACCGTCTGACGCATGCCGATTGCATCGACCCAGGGACTGTCGAGCGCCTGATCGAGGGTGTGAACAGGCGCGACCGGGACATGGCCCTCAAGTGTGCTTTGCCAATGCGCTATCGGACTTTGGACGAAGATCGCATCAAGAATCGCGGTGAGCTCTGCTCGGTTGGCCAGCCGATCAGCGGGTTGGGCAAAACGTGGGTCGGCTATCAGTTCGCCGTGACCGATGCGTTCGCACAGGATCGACCAGAATTTGGGAATCTGCGCCATGACGAACATCCAGCCGTCTGCTGCCATGAACATCTGGCTAGGGGTGGCCGAGGGATGCGCCGAGCGCGGGTAGCGTCCGGTGATATCGCCGGTATTCATGTACCAGATCGCTGGGTAGCTCAGTTGGTGAAGCGCCGATGAGAAAAGGTCGACATCGATATCGCAGCCCAAGCCAGTGCGCTGGGCGTCGAGCAATGCAGCGAGCAAGCCGACCGCGAGCTGGGTACCGGTCATGAAGTCAACCATTGACAGGCCAAAGCGCGACGGCGGTCCCTCCGGTTCGCCGGTCAGGCTGCAGAATCCGGCTTCGGCCTGCGCGAGATAGTCATAGCCCGGCCATTTGCTGCGCAGGTTTTCGCGGCCATAGGCCGAGGCATGCGCGCAGACGATTGCAGGATTGACCGCCTTGAGTGCCGCATAGGTCAAGCCGATCTTGGCCGGAACATCGCCCCGCAGGTTGTTGACCACAACATGGCTACGCATGACCAGGCGGTGTAATACGTCCTGACCGCGCGGACTGGACAGGTCGAGTGTCAATGACCGCTTGTTGAGATTGAAGCTTTGAAAATAAAGGCTTTCATTTTCGCGCAGGAAATGCGGTCCCACCCCGCGAGCGGTGTCGCCCCCGTTCGGCGCTTCGATCTTGATCACCTCGGCGCCCAGCTGGGCCAAGAACAGGGTGCCATAGGGGCCGGCACCGTATTGCTCGGCGGAAAGGATTCGGAAGCCCTTGAGCGGCAGATGCGGTGCGATGCTCACGCCGGGTTCCGCTTTACCCATTGGCGCGAAATGATGATCCGCTGCATCTCGTTAGTGCCCTCGCCAATGCACATCAGCATCGCATCCCGGTAAAAGCGTTCGATCTCGTATTCCTTGGAGTAGGAATAGCCTCCGAAGATTCGCATCGCCTCCTGCGAATTGCTGACCGCCGCTTCCGAAGCAAAGAATTTGGCCATTCCGGCTTCCATGTCACACCTCTCGCCCCGATCATATGCCGCGGCGGCATCCAGCGTGAGCAGGCGGGCCGCGCGAGCATTGGTGACCATCTCGCCAATCTTGAGCTGGATCGCCTGGTGCTCGACGATCGGCTTGCCCATGGTTTCGCGAATCTGGGCATATTCGGTAGCCAGCCTGAGCGCGCCCTCGGCAATCCCCACACCCCGCGCCGCTACATTGATCCGGCCTAACTCCAGCCCGCCCGTGGCCTGGAAGAAGCCCTGGCCTTCGACCCCGCCGATCAGGTTTTCGGCCGGCAGACGATAGTCCTCCATGTGCAATTCGGCGCTGTCGATCGCCTTGTAGCCAAGCTTGTCGAACTTCTTGCCAACCGATAGCCCCTCGCCCTTGGGGGCGATGAAGAAGCTCATCCCCTTGTAGCGAGGGTCGGCCTGTGGATCGGTCTTTGCGAGCAAGGCGAAACAGCTGCCGTTGATCGAATTTGAGATCCATGTCTTGGTGCCATTGAGCACGTAGTGATCGCCGTCCTTGCGGGCGACGGTGCGGATCGCTTGGAGATCGGTCCCGGCATTGGGCTCGGTCAGCGCCAGGCCACCGCGCACTTCGCCGCTGGCGAAACGCGGCAGCCAGGTGCGCTTCTGCTCCACCGTGCCGAACCGCTCGACCGCGCAGGCCATGATCAGGTGCGAGTTGAAAATGCCAGTCAGTGCCATCCAGTAGGAACTGATCATCATCACGATCTTGGCATAGGTTTGCGCGGGCAGACCCAGCCCGCCATACTCCTCGCCGATGGTGGCGCCGAACAGGCCCATCCGGGTCATCTGAGCCACCACGGCTTCAGGCCAGATGTCGCCATGATCGTGGTGCTTGACCACCGGGCGCACATCCTTGTCGAGCCATTTCTGGATCGAATCGAGCAGCGCGGCTTCGTCTTCCGGAAGCATTGGCGAGCGGATATGACTCATGTTGTTCATGGCGGTCCTGCCTTCAATCTTCCATCGGGCCGAAGCCCTGCTTCCAGATCAACATCACCCGGATGTAATCGCAGACGACTTCACCGTGCTGATTGAGGCCGCGCGTTGCGATGGTGACGATCCCCTGTTGTGGGCGCTTTTTGCTGTCGCGTTTTTCCAGCACTTCTGATTCGGAATACAGCGTGTCACCAACGAAGACCGGCTTGAGCAGGCGAATCTCTTTCCAGCCGAGGTTGGCAACCGCCTTTTGGCTGACATCCGAAACGCTCTGCCCGGTCATGATCGCAACCGTCAGCGGGGAAGCGACCAGGCATTTTCCAAATTCCGTTTTTCGCGCGAATTCGACGTCGAAGTGCGCCGGGTGCTGGTTCATCGTCAGCAGCGTGAACCAGGTATTGTCGGCTTCGGTGATTGTCCGACCCGGGCGATGCTCATAGACGTCGCCCACCACGAACGCTTCGAAGTAGCGGCCATAGGTCTCGCGATACCGCTGTCGACCAATTTCAACCACACCATCACGCATCGAGTCGTTCCTTCAGATCTGGTATCCGGTTGAAATGCGACATGATCGGTGCTCCGGGCATACGTCCGCCGAACAATACTGCTGCGCCGCCAGATTCGGCAAAGGCTGTGGCGGCGGCCTCCGCCTCTTGGATTTCGGCGGGTGAGGGACGGAACCCGGCATGGATGGCGCCACGCTGGGCCGGGTGGATCGCTGCCGCATTGCGAAGCCCCCGTGCCGTTTCGATCAGGGGCGCCAGCGGCGGGCAATTCGGCGAGAGGACGCTCGCTACAATCGCCAGTTCGGCCGCGTTTTCAACCATCGGCAGAAGCAGCAGCCTGAGGTGCAGCCGCGCATCGGCGAGCGCCAGCAAATCAACCAACCCGTCGCGTGTTCGGATGGCGTTGATCCGGATCGCCTGGCCCGGGGCATCGGCCAAAGCGGTGATGGCTGTATTCCGGGCTCCAACGTTGCCCGCTTGCGGAACTGCGTCCTCCAAGTCGATACAGACCACATCGGCACCACTTGCCAATGCTTTGTCAAATCGGTCCGGCCGCGCCCCGGGCACGAACAACAGGCTCTGGATCACAGGCAGCCGAGCAAGAGCGGGTTTTGGATTCATCGCTCCCCTAATTTGTCCGGACAAGATTTAAGTCAAGTGTTCAGGCTCAGGGTCGATTGCGCATAGCCAGAAGATGACGGTTGCCGCGATTCAGATTGCAGACCTGAAGGTCTGGGCGCATCGGTTTTACCGGGTGTGGATACGGTGCCAGTCTTCAAGCTTGCCGAACATGGTCTCGATTTTATGGCGTTGGCGGTAGAGCGTTCGATCCTGCGGTATGGGGGTTTTGCGTGACGGGATGCAGGGCTCGATGTCCTGTGCGATGAGCCGGCCACGGGACCTGTCGGCATCGTAATCCGGCGCATCTGCGCCTCCGACCCCCAAATCAAATCGCTCGTGATCACGTTCCCTCAGCGCCGCCAATGAATCAATCGGTTGACACCGGCGCAAACGCTTTAACGGGTCCCGAGCCTGGTTGCCGTCCATTGAACTGCGTGGCGCAATAGATGCGAAACAGGCCACTTGACAGGCTCCACCATGAAGAGGCAGTTGTCCGGACAAGTTTTATTGGCGAGGACATGCAACGACACGCGTCGGAGTTTTCCAGGGGAAGTAAAGTATTACTGGCTGGGTTCCTCGGCACGATGCGCGGTGCCTCGCCCTTGCCGTTCGGACTGATGTCGGCAGTCTCACCGCTGATCTACGGAATTGTCCGTGACCGCACCGGGAGCTACGATTCGGCGCTGACCGTTGCGGCGGGTCTGTTTATCCTGGGGGCGCTGCTTTTGCTTTGCTTGGGCCGATATCCCGCCAACTTCGAGCGTGAAAATGACTGACCTGACCAATCCTGCCATCGATCGTGATCCGTCTGCTCGCGAAAAGCTGGGGCACGATGTTTTCGCGCGTGGCGTGACGCCCGCAGGGGTCCTGCGTCCCACCAGCATCGAGGCGTTGAGCGCCGGGATTCGCGCTGCTGCCAAACAAGGCCTGGCGATCGTCCCGCGTGGCGGCGGCATGAGCTACACCGGTGGCTATGTTGCCGACCGGGACGACGCTCTGGTCATCGACATGGCCGGGATGAACCGCATACTTGCGATCAATCAGACCGACATGACCGTGACGGTCGAAGCCGGTTGCACGTGGTCGGCGCTGTACGAGGCGCTGCATCCGCAGGGCCTTCGGACCCCACTCTGGGGCACGCTATCGGGCATCAAGGCAGCGATCGGCGGCGGCGCGAGCCAGAACGGCACATTCTGGGGGGCTCGAAACGGCACGATCGCTGATTCGGTGCTGAGTTACCGGGTCGTGCTCGCCGATGGCGCGGTGATGGATACGGGAAAGTCCTTTTTTCGTGGCTTTGGCCCGGATCTGACCGGGCTGTTCGGGGGTGATTGCGGTGCCTTGGCGGTCAAAGCGCACGTGACCTTGCCCTTGATCCGCGAGGCCGAGGCCTTTGCCTATGGCTCTTTTGCGTTCGATACCCCGGCCGACTATTGCGCTGCGATGAGCGAGATTGCCCGCTGCGGTCTGGCAATGGAAAGCTTCGGCTTCGATCCGTTCCTCCAAGCCCAACGGATGCGGCGCGATAGCCTGGCCGCCGACGCCAAGTCACTCGTAACCATGATGAAGGCCCAGGGGGGATTCTGGCGTGCGATCAAGGAGGGAGCAAAGGTCGTCACCGCTGGCCGCTCTTTCCTCGATGAAGCCAAATTTTCCATCCATTGCTTGGCCGAGGCCCGGACCAGGGCCGCAGCGGATGAAGATATGCGCCGCATTGCCGCGATCGTTGCTGCCAATAATGGCCGCGAGGTGGAAAACACCATTCCCAAAGTGCTCCGCGCCAATCCGTTCCCACCGGTCAATTCGATGGTTGGCCCGGATGGCGGGCGCTGGCTGCCGGTTCACGGGATTGTGCCCCACTCGCGCGCGCTGCAGACCATTGAAGCTCTTGTCGCGCTGTTCGAGGCCAACGAAGCCGAAATGGAGCGGCTGGCGATTGGCGCTGGCTACATGTTCCTAACAGTCGGGGCGACCGGATTCCTGATCGAGCCGTGCTTCTACTGGCCCGATGAATTATGGGGCCTGCACACCGAGTCAGTCGAGTCCGCGCACCTTGCAAAGCTAAATCGCTACCCCCCCAATCCTGAGGCGCGCGCGCTAGTAGAGCGACTGCGGAAAGGTGTGATAGACGTGATCTCAGCGCTGGATGGCGTACACTTCCAGATCGGGCGAACCTATCCGCTTGAGCAGCGGAGCGATCCGCGCGCCTGGCGGTTGCTGAAGGCGCTAAAGGCCGAACTTGATCCGCAGGGACTGATGAATCCGGGAGTTTTGGGACTGTGATCGAAACCTATGCCGCCATCGCCATGCAGCTTACCGCCCGCTCGGCCGAGAGCTGCGCAGATTCGACCGCCATGCGCGCGCAGGTTCTGGCCCATGTCGCCACAATCGAAGGCCAAATCCGCGGCGCAATGATCTTCGTCGAACAATACACCGGGCTGCCGGTGCGGCTGGCAGTGCTGCCCGAATATCTTTTCACCTCTTACCCGGGACGGGTTTCGGTGGCCGACTTTGCCGAGCGCATCGCGTTCGACATCCATGGGCCGGAATATGCGGCGATTGGTGCAATGGCCGCGCGGCTGGGGCTTTACCTTGCGGTCAATGCCTATGAGCGAGATGAGCATTTCCCTGGGCTTTACTTTCAGGCCAGCACAATCTTCGCGCCCGACGGCGCCGTGGCGCTGCGGTACCGCAGGCTCAATTCGATGTTCGCGCCAACCCCGCACGATGTCTGGGACCGTTATCTCGAGATCTATGGGATCGAGGGGGTGTTCCCGGTTGCCGACACGCCTATCGGCAAGCTTGCAGCAATCGCTTCGGAGGAAATCCTCTACCCCGAAATCGCCCGCGCCCACGCCCTGCGCGGGGCCGAGGTATTCGTCCATTCCAGCTCGGAAATCGGTTCCCCGCTCTCCACCCCGAAAGCGATCGCCAAACGCGCCCGGGCAGGTGAGAATATGGCCTATGTCGTTTCGGCCAATACGGCCGGAATTTCGGGAACAAGCATGCCTCTCGCCTCGGCGGACGGCAATTCGATGGTCGTCGACTGGAAGGGCAATGTCCTGACCGAATCGAATTCAGGTGAGACATTCACCGCTTTTGGCGCGATAGATCTGACCGCTTTGCGCGCCGCGCGGCGTGCGCCAGGCATGACCAATTTCCTTGCCCGGCAGCGCACAGCACTCTTTGCGGCAGGCCTCGCCGCTGAAAGCCACCAGCAGGCGAATGGATTGATCCAGGCCAATAAGTTGATCGTGCCTGATCGCGATTACTTTCGCCGAACCGCGCAGGCTACAATCGCGCGGCTCGACAAGGATGGACTGATATGAGCGTCATGGATGTTCCGCCGCCCGCGGCGCATACCGAAACTCGGTTGTCTCCGCGCCC
>CAJAHV010000181.1 GCA_903939555.1 uncultured Alphaproteobacteria bacterium
CGCGGGTGTCGCGGCGGGAACGATCGTCTGCCGCTCGACGCTGACCACGCCGGACAATGGCTGCGTGCCGATCAACCGGATCGGTGTCGGCGGTGTGACCCAGGGGGCGCTCGATTACATCTTTACTGGCATGCAGCCGCTGCGCGCCCAGACGCTGAAGCAGGATGTCGGCGAAGTGAACCTGTCGACCAACGAGTTGTTCAGCAACTGGGCCGGGCCGGTATCATTTGCCGCCGGTGCCGGCTGGCGCCGCGAATCGGTGACCGGCAGCGTCGCTTCCACCTTCAATACCGGCTGGTTGTACGGCAATTATCTCGTCACCAACGGCAGCTACACGGTGAAGGAAGTCTATGGCGAAACCGTCTTCCCGATCTTCAAGGGCATGGATTTCAACGGCGCCGTCCGCCTGACCGATTATTCGACCAGCGGCAGCGTGACGACGTGGAAGGCCGGGCTGACCTGGCAGGCGATCGACGCGATCAAGCTGCGCGGTACTGTCTCGCGCGATATTCGCGCCCCCAATCTGGGCGAATTGTTCGCCCCCGGCACGGCGCGCACCAACACCGTCAACGTGCCGCTGCCCGGCGGCGCCCAGCGCACCGATCAGTTCACCGAAAAGACCACCGGCAACCCGCTGCTCGATCCGGAAGTCGCCAAGACCTATGGCGCCGGGGTTGTCTTTACGCCGGGTTTCCTGCCGGGCTTTGCCGCTTCCGTCGATTATTACGACATCAAACTGACCGGTGCGATTGGCACGGTGACGGCGCAGACGACGACAACGCTGTGCTATGAACAGGCCAAGCAGGATTTCTGCAACAACATCACCACCGATGCCGGCGGACGGATCACCGGCATCACGCTGATCCCGTTCAATTTTTCGGCGCAGACCTTGCGCGGTGTGGACATCGAGGCGAGCTATCGCACCGTGCTTGGTCCCGGCAATCTGTCGCTGCGCGCACTGGCGACGCACTACATCAGCAACAAGACCGACAATGGCATCGATTTTCCGTTTGAAGGTGCCGGGGTCAATGCCGGCGGCAATGCGACGCCGGATTGGAACTATCGTCTGACCGCCAATTACGACATGGAAAAATTCGGTTTCAATCTGACCGGACGCGGGCTTTCGGCCGGGGTCTATGACAACAGCTTTGTCGAATGCACCAGCGCCTGCCCGGTTTCGACGGTCAAGAACCGCACGATCAACTCCAACCGCATCTCGGGGGCCTTTTACCTCGATGCGTCAGTGACCTACAGGTTCGAGCTCAAATCGGCAAAGATGGAGGCGTTCCTGTTCGTCCGCAACCTGCTCAACACCGATCCGGTACTGGTCGGCAACGGTCCGACGGGCAATAATACGCCGGCCTATCCGCAGACCAACCGTAACCTGTATGATGTGCTGGGCCGGGTGTTCCGGGTGGGCATCAGGATGGCGATCTGATCGCCGGGCCGTTTGACGATTACCAGGGGGAAAGACCATGAAGACCAGATTACGCCACCTGCTGTCACTGGGCGTCGCCAGTGCCGTGCTCGCCACTGCCAGCCCGGCATTGGCTGCCGCCAGCCCCAAGCTGAAGGCCGAAGTCGCCGCCGGCGTGGAAGCCCGCACCAAGCTGGCGCAGGTCATGGTCGATCAGGTGTTCAGCTTTGCCGAGCCGGGGTTCCAGGAGGTGAAAACCTCGGAATATCTGTGTGACATTCTCGAAAAGAACGGCTTCAAGGTCACCCGTGGCGTCGCCGGCATCCCGACCGCCTTCACCGCGACCTGGGGCGACGGTGGCCCGATGATCGGGCTGGGCAGCGATATCGACGGGCTGCTCGGCCTGTCGCAATACCCCGGCTCGCCGCAGTTGAAGCCGATGATCGAAGGGGCGCCGGGGCATGGCGAGGGGCATAACAGCGGCATGCCGCTGATGGTCGTCGCCGCGCTGGCGTTGAAGGACACGATGCAGAAGAACGGCATCAAGGGTCGGCTGATGTTGTGGCCCGGGGTGGCCGAGGAACTGCTCGCCACCAAGGCCTATTATGTCCGCGCCGGCCTGTTCAAGGATGTCGATGCCAATATCTTCGTCCATGTCGGTCGCGATCTCGGCACTTCATGGGGGCCGGGTGGCAACAACGGCATGGTCAGCGTCGAATATACCTTCAAGGGCAAGACCGCGCACGCCGCCGGCCAGCCCTGGGACGGGCGCAGCGCACTTGATGGCGTCGAACTGATGAACATCGGCTGGAACATGCGCCGTGAACATCTCAAGGTAACCCAGCGCTCACATTACGTCATCACCAATGGCGGCGGCCAGCCTAACATCGTGCCCGGCGAAGCCAGCGTCTGGTATTATTTCCGCGAACAGAATTTCAAGACGATCCGCGAGCTGTACGAAACTGGCAACACCATAGCCACCGCTGCGGCCATGGCGACCGGCACGACGGTTACGAAGAAGGTGCTCGGCTATGCCGCCCCCAATTTCAGCAACAAGCCGATCGCTGAAGCCGCCTATGCCAATATACTGACCGTCGGGCTGCCGAAATGGAGCGCCGCCGACCAGGCCTTTGCCAAGGCAATGCAGGAAGCCAATGGGGTCAAGGTCGAGCCTCTGGCGACGAAGCTCGCGCCGCTGTCGACCCCCGATTCGCGCGGGGTTTCGATGGGCGGCGGCTCGGACGATATCGGCGACATCATGTGGACGGTGCCGACGATCACCATCCGTTACCCGTCGAACATTCCCAATGCCATCGGCCACAACGTCCAGTCCGCCATCGCGATGGCGACGCCGATCGCGCACAAGGGGGTCGTCAACGGTGCCAAGGTCGTTGCGATGACCGTGCTCGACTTGCTGACCACGCCCAAGCTGGTCAGCGATGCCAAGACCTATTTCACCGATGTCCAGCTCAAGACCGACAAATATGACCCGGTACTCAGCCCTGAAGACAAGCCGGCGATCTGGCTCAACACCGATGTGATGAACCGGCTGCGCCCGGCGATGGAGAAATTCTACTACGATCCGGCGAAATACCCATCCTATCTCGAACAGCTCGGTATCGATTATGAAAAGGTCGCGATGACGCCGATCAGCAAATAAGGCGGCACAAGACTCTCGTTAACCGGTCAACGCCCCCTTTCCGCCCTGCGGAAGGGGGGCGCCACCCCCTCGTCCGGCTGTTCCGAGCAACCGGTTCGTCGTTGCCGGGCCTGTCTGCCGGGTTGGCGCCTTCGGCACGGCGGGCATCCGTGACCCGCTTGTCATCATCGGTGGAATTGACGAAACAGGTAGCCGACCCTACATCGCGTCGGTTCGACAGAGGTGGAGCCTTGTGCCCGCCTTCCCCAGTGCGTCAGGATTTTCATGCTCGGATTCGGCGGTATCGCCAAGCGGTTGTTCGGCTCGAGCAACGATCGCTACATCAAGTCGCTGGCGCCCCTTGTCGCGCGCATCAATGCGCTCGAACCTCTGATGACGCCCTTGTCCGATGACGCGCTGAGGGGCCAGACCGACAAGTTGAAGGGCGAACTCGCCGCCGGCAAGTCGCTCGATGACATTCTGCCCGAAGCCTTTGCGACCGTCCGCGAGGCCGCCCGGCGCGCCATGGGGATGCGCCATTTCGATGTGCAGCTGATCGGCGGGGTGGTGCTTCACCGCGGAGAAATCGCCGAAATGCGTACCGGCGAAGGCAAGACCCTCGTCGCCACGCTCGCTGTCTATCTCAATGCGCTGGCCGGCAAGGGCGTCCATGTTGTGACGGTCAATGATTATCTGGCGGCGCGCGATGCCGGCTGGATGGGCCAGGTCTATAAATTCCTCGGGCTCAGCGTCGGTGTCATCGTGCCCAATATCGACGATAACACCCGCCGCGAAGCCTATGCCGCCGACATCACCTATGGCACCAACAATGAATTCGGCTTCGACTATCTCCGCGACAACATGAAATACAGCCGCGAGCAGATGGTGCAGCGGCCTTTCCATTTCGCCGTCGTCGATGAAGTCGATTCGGTGCTGATCGATGAAGCGCGCACCCCGCTGATCATTTCCGGCCCCACCGACGACAAGTCGGAAATGTACATGGCGGTCGACATCATGGTGAAGGAACTGGTGGCCGGCGACTATGAAGTCGATGAAAAGGCCAAATCGGTTATCCTCACCGAAGACGGCACCGAAAAGGCCGAACGTGCGCTCTCGGCCGCCGGTCTGCTCGAGGGTGAAAACCTCTATGATTTCGAAAATACCCAGGTCGTCCACCATCTCAATCAGGCATTGCGCGACAATGTCATCTATCGCCGCGATACCGATTACATCGTGCGCGGCGGCAAGGTGGTCATCATCGATGAATTCACCGGCCGCATG
The DNA here is from genome assembly GCA_903939555.1 of uncultured Alphaproteobacteria bacterium. Lineage (GTDB taxonomy): Bacteria > Pseudomonadota > Alphaproteobacteria > Sphingomonadales > Sphingomonadaceae > Sandarakinorhabdus. The sequence goes on from CAJAHV010000181.1 coordinate 4,338, forward strand.
ATGGATGGCCGGCGCTGGTCCGACGGTCTGCACCAGGCGGTGGAGGCAAAGGAAGGCGTCCAGATCCAGCCCGAGAACCAGACGCTGGCGAGCGTGACCTTCCAGAATTATTTCCGCATGTACCCCAAGCTGGGCGGCATGACCGGAACCGCCGCCACCGAGGCATCGGAATTCTTCGATATCTACAAGCTGAATGTCGTTGAAATCCCGACCAATCAGCCGGTGTCGCGCCAGGATGTCGATGACGAATTCTACAAGGATGCCGATCAGAAGTACAAGGCGATCGTCAAGACCATCCGCGAAGCGACGGCGCGCAACCAGCCGATTCTCGTCGGCACCGTGTCGATCGAAAAGAGCGAGATGCTCAGCGAATTCCTGAAGCGCGAGAATGTCGAGCATGTCGTGCTCAACGCCCGCTTCCACGAACAGGAAGCGCATATCGTCGAACAGGCCGGCCGGCTGGGTGCCGTCACCATCGCCACCAACATGGCCGGCCGCGGGACCGATATCCAGCTTGGCGGCAATTTCGAAGCGCGGGTGGCGCGCGAACTCGGCGACATGCCCGAAGGCCCTGAACGCGACGCCGCCGTCGAGCGCATCAAGCAGGAAGTGCAGACCGAGCGCGAGGCCGTGCGCGCTGCCGGTGGGCTGTTCGTGCTCGGCACCGAACGCCATGAAAGCCGCCGTATCGACAACCAGTTGCGCGGTCGCTCGGGCCGTCAGGGCGATCCCGGGTTCAGCCGTTTTTACCTCAGCCTCGATGATGATTTGCTGCGCATCTTCGGCCAGCAGTCGATGCTCAGCCGCATGATGAACAATGGTCTCGAAGATGGCGAGGCGATCGTCCACCCGTGGATTTCCAAGGCGATCGAGACGGCGCAGAAGAAGGTCGAGGCGCGCAATTACGACGTGCGCAAGCAACTGCTCCAGTATGACGATGTCATGAACGACCAGCGCAAGGTCGTTTACGAACAGCGCGCCGACATCATGGATTCCCAGACCGTCGGCGATGTCGTCATCGATATGCGCCACGAAACCATCAACGCCATCGTCGCGACGCACTGCCCGGCGGGCAGCTACCCCGAACAATGGGATGTCGAAGCACTCGATGAAGCGGTGCGCGGCACGCTGGCGCTCGATTTGGCCGTACGCGACTGGCCGGCCGAAGCTGCGATCGACCCCGAAATCGTTGTCGACCGGCTGATCGCCGCCGCCGATGCCGCGATGGCCGAAAAGGCCGCCGGCGTACCCCCCGAATCCTGGGTGGAGATCGAAAAGAACTTCCTGCTCCAGGCGCTCGATCATCACTGGAAGGAGCATCTGGCGACGCTTGATGCGCTGCGCCAGGTCATCCACCTGCGTGCCTATGCGCAAAAGACGCCGCTCAATGAATACAAGTCGGAAGCCTTTGCGCTGTTCGAACGCATGCTCGTCATCGTCCGCGAGGATGTGACGCGCATGCTCGCCAATGCCCGGTTCCAGGCCGAAGCGCCGCCGATGCCGGCGATGCCCGGCTTTGTGACGACGCATCTCGACCCGTTCACCGGCGAGAACGACGCCTTTGGCAGCCGCCCGCTGGCGGTCGACGCCTTTGGCTCGCTGCCGCCCGGCGCGCTGACCGGTGCGATGGCCGCCGCAGCGGAGCTGACCGAGGTCGATCCCGACGATCTGGCCGAATGGCATCGCGCCGTGTCGCGCAACGCCGAATGCCCGTGCGGATCTGGCAAGAAGTTCAAGCATTGCCACGGCGTGCTCTGACCTGACGCGCAGGGGCATCGCATGACGAATGCCGCCGCGCTCGCGCCCATGGTTGCGTTGGTGTTCGTCACTTTCGCGGTCTGGACGATGCTGTTCATCCGCCGCATTCCCAAGCTGAAGTCCGACCCGGTGCCATTGGATGCCATGCGCATCCGGGCGACGCGGCCGATTCTTTCCGAGCAGGAAATGGCGGCGAACGACAATCTGATGAACCTGTTCGAGCTGCCGGTGCTGTTCTACGCACTGTGCCTCGCGCTGGCGGTGACCGGCTGGCGCAGTGACTTCTTCGCCCTCGGCTGCTGGGGCTATGTCGCCCTGCGCGCCGCCCATTCGGCGATCCACTGCACCTTCAACAATGTGCTGATGCGCTTCATCGCCTATCTGCTGTCCACGCTGCTGCTGTTCGCGCTGTGGGTCGGTTTCGCGCTGCGGCTGGCCGCTTAAGGCCGATAATTAAGGCCGATAATAGGGTCGGCAGCCCGCCACCGTCACCCGCTCCATGACCCGCCGCGCCGGGAAATAGTCGGACGCCGCGAAATGCTGGCTCGACCGATTGTCCCAAAAGGCGATCGAGCCGGGCTGCCAGCGGAAGCGGCACTGGATTTCAGGGTCCGCCACCTGAGCATAGAGATGTGCCAGCAGATCGTCACTTTCGCGCGGCGACAGCCCCTTTATATGGCTGGTGAAGGCGCCGTTGACATACAGGCAGGGCAGGCCTGTTTCGGGGTGGGTGCGGACGACGGGATGCTCCATCGGCGGATATTTGGCGTGAAGCTCCGCCGCCGGCTTGCCCAGCCGTGCGGCAAACACCCGGGCGATATCGTGCACCGCGGTCAGTCCCGATACGAAGCGCTGCATTTCCGGGCTCAGCCGGGTGAAGGCGGCGTGCATGTCGACGAACAGCGTATCGCCCCCCACCGGCGGCACTTCGATGGCGCGCAGGATCGAACCCAGCGACGGCTTTTCGCGCCAGGTGACATCGCTGTGCCAAAAGTTTTCCTTGCCGCGATTGTCGGGACCATGCTCGATTCGCAGTATCTCCGGATCGGGCTGGTTTGCCGGCGTTGCCGGATGGATTTCAAGATCACCGAAATGTCGGGCAAAGGCGATATGTTGCGCGGCCGTCAAAGACTGGTCGCGAAAGAAGATGACCTTGTGCGCCAGCAAAGCTGATCGGATGGCGATAATATGGTCGCCGATATCCGGACTGGCGAGATCGATGCCGCAGAGCTCGGCGCCGATCGCCGGGGTCAGCGGCATGATGGCAAATGGTGGTGCCACGGCGTCTGGCGTCTCTTGCTGGGTTGCCATGCACAATCTCCCCGGCCTCTGGCGGGCCATGCTGATACTATCGGGTCTCGGGTTCTGCTGCGCAAGCAGGTGTGTTGACCATGTCGCGTTGCAACAGGAATCCAATTGACGCGTCACAGACCCAAGACTATACGCCGCGCTTCGCAGCGAGGGCTGGCCAAGGTCAAGCCTGCGCCTGCGAACGGAAACGACAGGCTGCGCCGCACGCGTGAAGCTCCTGAAAGGGGGCCTTGTTGCGTTTATGCCGTGAGACGAAGTCGAACGACTTTTGTCCTGCGGGCGGGGCAGATCTGGAGTAGGCCGTTTCGCCATGGTGGCGGTACGGCCGAACAGCAAAAGAGAGATGAATGCCCACAATCAACCAGCTGATCCGCAAGGGTCGCGAGCCGCAGAAGGCCCGCAACAAGGTGCCGGCCATGGAAGCCTGCCCGCAGAAGCGTGGTGTCTGCACCCGTGTCTACACGACGACCCCGAAGAAGCCGAACTCGGCGCTTCGCAAGGTTGCCAAGATCCGTCTTACCAATGGCTTCGAAGTCATCGGCTACATCCCCGGCGAAGGCCATAACCTTCAGGAGCACTCGGTGGTCCTGATTCGCGGCGGCCGCGTCAAGGATTTGCCCGGTGTGCGTTACCACGTCCTGCGCGGCGTTCTCGATACCCAGGGTGTCAAGAACCGCAAGCAGAGCCGGTCGAAGTATGGCGCCAAGCGCCCCAAGTAAGAAGGACTAGAAAATGGCTCGTCGTCGTCGCCCAGAGAAGCGTGAAATCCTCCCCGATCCCCGGTTCGGTGATGTGGTGCTTTCCAAATTCATGAACCTCGTCATGTACGAGGGCAAGAAATCCGTTGCCGAATCGATCGTCTATTCGGCGCTCGAAACCATCGAAGCTAAGAGCCGCCGCGAACCCGTCGGTGTCTTCCACGATGCGCTCGCCAATGTCCGTCCGGGCATCGAAGTGCGCTCGCGCCGCGTTGGTGGTGCCACCTATCAGGTGCCTGTCGAAGTGCGTCCGGAACGTGCCCAGGCACTGGCTATCCGCTGGTTGATCGCTTCGGCGCGCAAGCGCAGCGAGCACACCATGGCGCAGCGCCTGTCGGGCGAACTGCTCGATGCGGCGAACAACCGTGGTGCCGCCGTCAAGAAGCGCGAAGATTCGCACCGTATGGCCGAAGCCAACCGGGCCTTCTCGCACTATCGTTGGTAACCGGCGCAAGCGCCGTCACACGCTGGTAACAAGGGCGGCTGTATGGCCGCCCATCCTTTCAACTCTCGCTGGTAGTTTCCCCCATGCCTCGCACAACCCCGCTCGAGCGTTATCGCAATATCGGCATCATGGCGCACATCGACGCCGGTAAGACGACGACGACCGAGCGTATCCTGTATTACACCGGCAAGTCCTACAAGATCGGCGAAGTGCATGAAGGCACCGCGACGATGGACTGGATGGAGCAGGAGCAGGAGCGCGGCATCACCATCACGTCGGCCGCCACGACGTGCTTTTGGGATGACCATCGCATCAATATCATCGACACGCCGGGACACGTCGATTTCACCATCGAAGTCGAACGCTCGCTGCGCGTGCTCGATGGCGCGGTCGCCTGCTTCGACGGCGTTGCCGGCGTCGAGCCGCAGTCGGAAACCGTGTGGCGCCAGGCGGACAAGTACAAGGTGCCGCGCATGTGCTTCGTCAACAAGCTTGACCGCACCGGCGCCAATTTCGATCGCTGCGTGCAGATGATCAAGGATCGCCTCGGCGCGCGTCCGGCGGTGCTGTACCTGCCGATCGGCCTCGAAGGTGATTTCATCGGTCTCATCGATCTGGTCGAGAACCGCGCCATCGTCTGGCTCGAGGAATCGCTCGGCGCCAAGTTCGAATACAAGGAAATCCCGGCCGAATATGCCGATGCCGCCGCGGTCGCCCGCTCCGAGCTGATCGAAATGGCCGTCGAGCAGGACGATGCCCTGATGGAATCGTACCTCGAAGGCACCGAGCCGACGACGGCGCAGCTGAAGGCATTGATCCGCAAGGGAACGCTGTCGTTTGCTTTCGTGCCCGTGCTGTGCGGCTCGGCGTTCAAGAACAAGGGCGTGCAGCCGCTGCTCGACGCTGTTGTCGACTATCTGCCGAGCCCGCTCGACATTCCGCCGATGCACGGCATCAACCTGAAGGACGAGGACGAGATCCGCGAAGCTTCGGATGATGCACCGTTCTCGGCGCTGGCTTTCAAGATCATGACCGATCCGTTCGTCGGCACGCTGACCTTTGCCCGCATCTATTCGGGCAAGATGGAAGCCGCCTCGACCGTGCTGAACTCGGTCAAGGACAAGCGCGAAAAAATCGGCCGCATGCTGCTCATGCATGCCAACAACCGTGAAGACATCAAGGAAGCCTATGCCGGCGACATCGTCGCGCTGGTCGGCCTCAAGGATGTGACGACGGGTGACACACTATGTGCGCCGCTGAAGCCGATCATTCTCGAGCGCATGGAGTTCCCTGAACCCGTCATCGAAGTCGCCGTGGAACCCAAGACCAAGGCCGACCAGGAAAAGATGGGCATCGCGCTCAACCGTCTCGCTCAGGAAGATCCATCGTTCCGCGTCACTTCTGACATGGAATCGGGTCAGACCATCATCAAGGGCATGGGCGAACTCCACCTCGAAATTCTCGTCGACCGCATGCGTCGCGAA
>CAJAHV010000182.1 GCA_903939555.1 uncultured Alphaproteobacteria bacterium
CTGGCCTTGACATAGCCATCTTTGGCCTTGCCATAAACTTCCTCGGCCTTGCCCTTCAACTCGTTGATCTTGCCATCGAGCCTGGCCTTGGCGGCTTCGGCATTGCTTTCAACCGCGTTGACAGTGGTTTCGAGATTGTCTTCGGTGGCCGGCATAAGAAATCCTTTCAGCAAGATTGAGCGGGAAACTACGACCTCCAGATGAAATAGGAAGCACGCCGTCGATTTGAAAGGGGCAGCCTGTCAGCGCATCTCCAGACCAGCACTTCAATCATCCTGACGTACTTTCGTCCGCCCTTGTTTCACGCTCGACCGTACGGACTTGCCGGTCAACCGCCGCTCTTTCGAACCCGTGCTGGGTTTCGTCGGTCGTCGCTTGACCGGCCGTATCTCTGCCTGGGCGAGCAGCGCCTGCAACCGATCCCGCGCGTCGGCGCGGTTGCGTTCCTGCGTGCGAAAGCGCTCGGCGGTGATGATCAGCACGCCATCGCGGGTCAGCCGGCTGCCCGCCAGCCGCATCAGCCGCACCGCAACATCATCGGGCAGACTGGGCGAGCCGCGCACATCGAAGCGCAATTGCACCGCAGTTGACACCTTGTTGACATTCTGTCCCCCCGGCCCTGACGCGCGAATGAAACTTTCAACCAGTTCGTTTTCAGGGATGATGATCGGCATGCCCCGGTATTAGGCCATTTCCGCAGCTCGTGAAATGCGTCTAGGCTGCGCCCAACCTTGGGAGAGCCGCATGATCATCGTCCATCATCTCAATAACAGCCGTTCACAGCGTGTGCTCTGGCTGCTCGAAGAGCTTGGCCTGCCCTATGAACTTAAGGCCTATAGCCGCGACGCCGTCACGAATCTCGCCCCGCCCGAACTGAAGGCCGTGCATCCGCTCGGCAAGTCTCCGGTGATTACCGATACCGGTCGCACCATCATCGAATCGGGCGCCATTACCGATTACATCATCCGGCGCCATGGCGGCGGTCGGCTCGCTCCGGCGCCCGGCAGCGCGGCCCATGAAGACTATCTGCAATGGCTGCACTTTGCCGAAGGTTCGGCGATGACGCCCTTTCTGCTGGCGCTCTACACCTCGCGGTTGGGCGACGCGGCCGCGCCGTTACAGCCGCGCATCCAGAGCGAGATCGGAGCGCATGTCGCCTATTTGTCACAGAGCCTTGGCAGCAACGACTGGCTGGTGGAAAACAGCCTGTCGGGCGCCGACATCATGATGAGTTTCATCGCCGAAATCGCCACGGCGCAGGGACTTGGCGCACATTTCCCCAATGTCGCCGCGTATGCCACCCGGCTTCAGGCCCGCCCGGCTTGGCAGGCGGCGATGGCCAAGACCGAGCCCTACAACTTCACCATCAAGGGCTGACGGCGCGGCGGACCAGCAGGCGGGGGCCGAACAGGTTCACCGCCAGCCCGCCGATGATGAGTGCGGCAGCGCCCAGTTTCCACGCCGGCAACGGTTCACCGAGCAACAGCGCCGCCGACCCCATGCCGAACACCGGCACCATCAGTGCCATTGGCGCGACGCTCGCGGCGGGATAGCGGGCGAGCAGCCAGCCCCAGGCGCCATAACCGAACAGAGTGTTGCCGACCGACTGCCAGGCCACGACCGCCCAGACGACAGGCCCGGCCGCGGCCAGCGCCGCAGCGATGCGTGGCCCGCCTTCGAACAGGAAGGCCAGCGCAAACAATGGCGGGATGGCAAACAGCGACGACCAGACCACAAAGGCCAGCATGTCGACCCGGCCAGCGCGGCGCTGCACCATATTACCCAATGACCAGCCCAGCGCCGCACCGACGACAAGCGCGACCCCCAGCGGCGTTGTGCTGCCACCCGTATGCGCCAGGATGGTGCCGACGCCGGCAACCGCCAGCGCCAACGCGGCATATTGCACTGCGGTCGGCCGCTCGCCAGTGCCGCGCATCGCCAGCCCGATGGTGAACACCACCTGCACCTGCACGACCAGCGAGGCCAGCCCCGGCGCGATCAGGCCATCGATGGCGATAAACAACAGCCCGAACTGCCCCACGCCAATGAACAGTCCATACAATGCCAGGTCCCGCCACGGCACCGCAGGGCGCTTGAGAAAGAATACCAGCGGCAGCGCCGCCAGCGTGAAGCGCAGCGCCGCGAACAGCAGCGGTGGCAGGGTATCGAGCCCCAGCCGGATAAAAACGAAATTCGTGCCCCATACCGCCACCACGGCCAGCGCCAGCAGAAAGGCCCGCAGCCCGAAACCGCCGGTCATGCCGCCGACAACCGCGGCTGGGCCAGCCCGAAATAGGCCAGCGACGCCACGGTCAGCGCCACCGCCATGGCCAGCGCCACCGGCACCGGCGTCCCGTCATGCAGCGCCGCGACCGAGCCCGATGCCAGCGCGCCCATGGTAAAATTGGCGGCGCCGAACAACCCCGAGGTGGTGCCGGCGCGCAGCGGATCGACCGACAACGCCCCGGCCAGCGCATTGGCGGCGATGAAACCATTGGAGGTCAACACCGCGAACAGCGCCACCATGATCAGCCATTTCGACAGACCGAGCAGTGCCATCGCCAGCAGCGCCGCGCCGAACACCACAGCGAATAGGCTGGCCACCCCCAGAATCCGGTCGGGCGCATGGCGGAGCAGCAAGCGGCGATTGACCTGGCTCGACCCGATCACCCCGACCGCAATGACGGCAAAGATCGCGCTGAACTGCCCCGGGGAGAAGCCCCAGATGTCGATGATCAGATCGGGCGCAGCGGCGATATAGCTGAACAGGGTCGCGCCGTTGCAGGCGCTGACCAATATATAGCCGATCAGCCGGCGACTTTTGAACAGATCGAGATAGGCAGCCACGACCGATTCGCCCCGCGCCTTAGCCTCGGTAGCGGCCGACCGGCTTTCATCGAGGCGGAACCAGACTGCGGTACCGACCACCGCGCCGAACAGCGCCAGCGCAATGAACACCGCCCGCCACGACACCAGCGCCGCCAGCGCGCCACCCACCGAGGGTGCCACCAACGGTGCAACGCCGAGCACCAGCACCAGCAACGAGAAGATCCGTGCCGAATCGCGATGGTCATAGCGGTCGCGCACCACGGCGCGCGCCACCACCATGCCGGCACAGCAACCGAGCGCCTGGGCAAAGCGCCCCGCCACCAGCCATGCGA
>CAJAHV010000183.1 GCA_903939555.1 uncultured Alphaproteobacteria bacterium
GGGTTTCATAGCCCAAGGACGCCGGGGTTCATCAGGCCGTGCGGATCAAGCTGCGTCTTGATGGCGCCGAGCAGCGCCGCTGCCGCCGGGTCGAGCCGGGCCTGATAGGGATAGGCGCGGCCGATCTGGAAATGCGCCGCGCCATGCGCGTCCATCAGCGCGATCAGTGCGGCCTTGAAGCGGTCGATGAAGGCGCGTGCTTCGGGGTTGGCGGGCCAGGCGGGGATGGTGGCGAGATGGGCCGGCCCCAGTACATCCTGATGGTATAGATCGTGCGCATCGGGCCAGTAGATGGCGATTTCGAACAACAGCGCGGACGTTCCGACACTGGAAAACATCTTGCCGGTCCACACGCCCAGCCGATCCATCTCGGCACGGTGGCTCGCGATGAAGCCATCATAAGCGGCATCGAAAGCCAGCGCTTGCCCATTCGGGAAAATACCGTGCACCGGCACCCAGCGCTCGCCCTTTGGCCCGAGGATGTTGTGCAAAGGCGCGAACGGCATGGCGCGCACAAAGGCCGGCACGCTGTTGGCGATCTCGACACCGTGCGGGGCGATGATCTGGCGCAGCCGGGCGGCCTTGGCACCGGCTTCGGCGGCGCTGCTGCCCTCGACGATGTAATGGACGGTGTAGGCAGCAACGCGCAACTCGCGTTCGCCGGCGAGCGCCATCTTCACCAGTTGCCGCACCCCGGCGGCCAGCGACGGCGCCACGCGCAACACCCCGCGCGCAATCTTCAGCCGCGCCGCCAGTCCGGTCTGGCGTTCGATCTGGCCCTGCGACAATGCTTGGTCGAAGCTGAAATGCGAATCATCGAGTTCTTCGCGTACTGCGGCGCCGACTGCGGCGTGATAGGCGGCGAAATCGGCAAAGGCGAAGGACAGGGCTTCGAATGCCGGCGCGATGGCCATGAGCGGCAGGGTGACCGCGACCTTCAACCCGAGTGCGCCGCAATCGCCGGTGAACAGCCCGGTGAGATCGGGGCCGTAGAAGCGTGTCGCGGGCGAGGCTGCGGTGTTCATCAGGCTGCCATCCGCGAGTACGACTTCGATCCCAGCGACGCTCTGGGCCGAAATGCCATGGCTGCCGCTGCCATGGCTGATCGTGTTCTGGCTGATGCTGCCGCCCACCGTCGCCGCCAGCCCGGAAAATGGCCCCCAGAAGCGCGTGCGCAGGCCATGCACTGCCAAGGCATCGCGTAGCGCTGCCCAGGTGACGCCGGCGCCGACCCGCACGCGAGCATTGGCGACATCGATGGCGATCATATCGAGACCCGACAGGTCGAACAGCATATGCGGGCCGTGATGGAGGTAGCCATCGGTATAGGAAGCGCCGCCGCCGCGCGGCACCATCGCGATCCCGGCGACCGCACACAGCCGGACGGCAGCCTGCACACCGGGGATATCGCGTGGGCGGACGATGCCGATCGGCTCGGCACCGCGCGCGAAACAATCCTGGCCGAACAGCGCCCGGCGGGCAGGATCTACCGAGACCATGTCACCCAGTGCGGCAAGCAGCGCCGCGACCAGTGCTGCCGGTGTCTCTTCCGCCGGCTGGCTTTCGGTTGTTTCGCTGCGCATCATATCACTTGGCGCATCGGTCACCGCGCCGCCAGCCCCGGCCGCCGGAAATGGCCGCAAAGCGGATAATTGCGCGCGGCGACGGCGCTGCTATGTAGCGAGCAGGGGGCGCGCAACATGATCATTGCCGATATTTTCACCTTGCCATCGGGGCAGCAGTTCCGGAACCGCATCGCCAAGGCGGCGATGACCGAAGGGCTGGCGGAACGCGATGGCCTGCCCAACGAAGGCCATGTCCGGCTCTACCGGCGCTGGGCGGCGGGGCGGCTTGGCCTGTCGATCACCGGCAATGTCCAGATCGATCGCCACCATCTCGAGCGCCCCGGCAATGTCATTGTCGAGGGCCCGCAATCTGCCGATGCAAAGGCGGCCTGGGCGCGCTGGGCGGCGGCGGCGACCGAAAATGGTACAAGGGCCTGGGTGCAGGTCAGCCATGCCGGCCGCCAGACGCAAAAGACCGTCAACCCCGCCCCCAAGGCGCCATCTGCGATCCCGCTCGGCCTGCCCGGCGGCATGTTCGGTGTGCCGGTGCCGTTGACCGAGGCGGAAATTCTCGATCTTGTCGGGCGGTTCGCCAATGCGGCGGTGGTGGCGCGCGAAGCCGGGTTCGATGGCGTGCAAATCCATGCCGCGCACGGCTATCTGCTGTCGCAATTCCTGTCGCCGCTTGCCAACCGGCGCAATGATGCCTGGGGCGGCAGCCTGGAAAACCGCGCGCGTTTCCTGACAGAGGCTATCAAGGCGGTGCGTGCCGCGGTCGGCGATGATTTCGGCGTCGGGGTCAAGCTCAACAGTGCCGATTTCCAGAAGGGCGGCTTTGCCTTTGAAGATTGCATCGGCGTGGCGGCGATGCTCGCCGACTTGGGGGTCGACCTGCTCGAATTATCGGGTGGCAGCTATGAACAGCCGGCGATGATGGATATGGCCGGGATGGACCCGCCCGAGGTGCCGAAACAGGCCTCGACCGCGGCGCGCGAGGCCTATTTTGTCGATCTTGCCAAGGCGTTGATGGCCGGGCGCACGCCGCCGCTGCTGGTCACGGGCGGCTTTCGGACCCTGCGCGCCATGGAAAGCGCCGTCGCCGATGGCATTGCGATGGTCGGCGTCGCCCGCCCGCTGTGCGCTACCCCTGATGCGGTTGCCGAACTGCTCGATAGGCATAGTGATGAACTGCCGCGCCCGGAACAGTCGCTGCGCATCGGGCCGGGCTGGCTAGGGCCCAATTCGCCGTTCAAGCTGGTCAAGGCGATGAACGGTTTTTCGGCTCAGGCCTGGTATTATGCCCAGCTCCGCCACATCGCCGCCGGGCGCCCGCCGCAGCTCGGGCTCAATCCTTTTTCGGCGTTCCTGTCGGAAGAGCGCGAAGCCAAGTCGCGCCGCCCATGAGCCGGCAGTAAGCCCGGTTGATCAGACCGGCGGCGCGTCCGTTATGGGCTGCGGGGCCGGCTGCGGCTGAAAGTGCGCCGTCAACCAGCCGGCGGTGATTATCTTGCCGATCTCGGTGCCGTCATGGCCGGGCACCAGCGTCAGTTGGGGATCGGCGATCGCCAGTTGCTGCAACGCCCACAACTGCCCCAGCACGGCGCTGCGATCCTCCTTCGCCAGATGGTCGCCGACAAGGCGGGATCGGGCCCGCACCTCGACGACATTGCCGGCCAGCGAAGCGGTGTCGCCCATGAAGATATATTCATGCCCGTCGGCGCGGCGCACATAGATCATTTGCGACCCCGGTGTGTGGCCGCGCGCGCGGATGAGCACCACACCCGGCGCGATTGCCTTGAGGCTGGCATAGCGCAGCGGCTGGACCATGCGGCGCCACCTTGCCGGGAGCAGCGCCGCCTGTTCGGGCAACAGCAGCGCGCGCGGCGCCACGGTGGCGAGTGCCGGGCTGGCGATGATGCCGCCGATATGGTCAGGGTGTTCATGGGTGACGATGATCGCGTCAGCCAGCGGCAACGCTGCCTGCAGCCGCCGCCACGCCGGGCGTTCGAAGACGGCAACACCAGCGGCGTGCGCCGATTTTTCATCCTGGCCGCTGTCGACGACGATGCTGCGGTCGGGCCAGACGAGGCGGTAGCTGGCGTAGATCAGGTCAACCGGCGCCCAGTCGGCGCCGGCCTGCATGACGATGCGCGGCGCCTGCCGGAACGCCAGCACCTCGACTTCGATCCGGTCGGGCACAGCTCCTGGCACCGTGTCGGCTTCCGTCCGGATCGCGGCAAGATCGAGCGGGAAACGGCTGCCGGCGGGCAGGCGATTGTCATAGAACAGCCAATAGACAGCCGCGGCTGCCAGCAGCGGCATCAGGATGCCAAGCACTGCCAGCCCGCGCCACACACTGCGCATCGTCATTCAGCGGGCAGGAATTCGGGCACTGAAAGATAGCGTTCGCCGGTGTCGTAGTTGAAGCCGAGAACCCGACTGCCCGCTGGCAGTTCGGGCAGTTTCTGGGCAATCGCCTGCAAAGTGGCGCCCGAGGAAATGCCGACGAGCAGGCCTTCTTCCCGGGCCGAGCGGAGCGCCATTGCCTTGGCGGCGGCCGGATCGACCTGGATTACACCATCGAGGCATTGCGTGTGCAAATTAGCCGGAATGAAGCCGGCGCCGATGCCCTGAATAGGGTGGGGGGCCGGCTGGCCGCCCGAAATCACCGGGGATGTCGTCGGTTCGACGGCATAGACCTTCAGCGCCGGCCAGACCGCCTTCAAGGCTTGCGCCACACCGGTGATGTGCCCGCCGGTGCCGACGCCGGTGATGATCGCGTCGATCGGTGTGTCGGCGAAATCGGCAAGGATTTCCTGCGCCGTGGTGCGGGCGTGGACGGCGATATTGGCCGGGTTCTCGAACTGGCCGGGCATCCACGCTCCGGGGGTTTCGGCGGTGATCTCGGTGGCATGCTGGATGGCGCCCTTCATGCCCTTTTCGCGCGGCGTCAGCGCGAAGCTGGCGCCATAGGCGAGCATCAGCCGGCGGCGTTCCAGCGACATCGATTCGGGCATGACAAGAATGAGCTTGTAGCCCTTGACCGCAGCGACCATCGCGAGGCCGATGCCGGTGTTGCCGCTGGTTGGCTCCACAATCGTGCCGCCCGGCAGCAACGAGCCATCAGCTTCGGCGGCCTCTATCATGGCGAGCGCGATACGGTCCTTGATCGAGCCGCCGGGGTTGGTGCGTTCGGATTTGATCCAGACTTCGGCGTCGGGGAACAGTTTCGACACACGGATGTGCGGCGTGTTGCCGATGGTGGCGAGGACGTTGGCAGCCTTCATGGCGGTAACTCCGTGGGGGACGACCCTTTATACGGCCGCAGGGCGCGGCGCGTCACCCGACAAATCATCCGGCAAATCATTGTCCCCGGGATCGCGGAATCGATCGGCACGGCGCAGCTCGGGGAATTGCCACGCCCAGATCGCGGTGACCGCGACGGCGCCGACCCCGCCGATCACCACGGCTTCGACAGGGCCGACCCAGGCGGCGGCCAGCCCGCTTTCGAATTCGCCAAGCTCGTTGGAGGCGGTAACGAAGGTCATCGACACAGATGACACCCGGCCGCGCATGGCATCGGGAGTGTGCAACTGGATCAGCGAGGACCGGATATAGACCGAGATCATGTCGGCCGCGCCGAGCACTGCCAGCGCTGTGAGCGACAGCCACAGGTTGGTCGACAGGCCGAAGACGATCGTCGCGGTGCCGAAGATGCCGACGCACAGGAACATCACCGGGCCAACGCGGCGGGCCACCGGCCGGAATGCCAACGCCACGGCGGTCAGCGCCGCCCCGGCCGAAGCGGCGGCGCGCAGCGGCCCCAGCCCTTCGACACCGACATGCAGCACATCGCGGGCATAGACCGGCAGCATCGCGGTCGCCCCGCCCAGCAGCACGGCAAAAAGATCGAGGCTGATCGCCCCCAGCACGATGCGGTTGTGGCGGACATAGCCCAGCCCTTCGACCAGGCTGCGCCACGGCGTCAGTGGCGATGGCTCCGGGCGTGGCACCGGGCGAATGATGAACAACCCAGCCAGCGCGCCGAAAAACAGCAGGGCGGCAATGATGTAGGGGCTGGCCGGATCGAGCGCATACAGAAAAGCCCCCAGCGGCGGGCCGATGACGGCGCCGGTCTGCCAGCTGATCGCGCTGAGCGCGATGGCGGCCGGCAGGATCTCACGCGGGACCAGATTGGGCGCCAGTGCCGACAGTGACGGGCCGGCAAAGGCGCGGCCGAAGCCCATCAAAAAGGCGATCAGGAACAGCGCCGGCAGCGTCACCTGGTGAAGCAGCGACAGCCAGGCAAGCAGCGCAGCGCACAGAAATTGCAGCGCGATGGCGGCACGGGCGATGTGGCGCCGGTCGACACGGTCGGCAATCACCCCGACGACGAGCGTCAGCGCGAACATCGGCACGAACTGCACCAGCCCGATCATGCCGAGCAGAAAGGCCGAATCACCCTGGCTGCGCGTCTCGCGGGCAATGTCGTAGACTTGCCAGCCGATGACGATGACGAGCATTTGTCCGGCAATCGTCGTCAGGAAGCGCGACACCCAATAGGCGCGATAATCGCGGTAGCGCAGCGGAGCGGGGAGTGTGAACACTTCGGGGCCTTAGGTCGTCAACGCGAAAATGGCCAGAGCCTCGCGCGCCGGCTTCTTTGTCCTTAATGATCGTGCCGCAGCGACGATAGCCTTGCGCGGCTGGCAGTGACCACGGCTTCGCGAGCCGATGATGCTGTAAATAACGATTGCCGCGACGGGCCGGCCTGGCATTATTACCTGTCTGGGCGGGCCCCGCGGTCAGTTGGGCATCACTTCGACGAAACTGTCGAGGACGCGCTTGGCGCCGGCATGGTCGAAATCGATCTCCAGCTTGTTGCCGTCGATGGCGGTGATGACACCATTGCCGAACTTGCTGTGGAACACTTTTGATCCGACCATGACATCGCCGCGGCCCTTGAGCCCGACTGAAACCGCACTGGCACGCACATCAAGCGTCGCGGGACGACCGCGGCCGCCGAGTGTCGCCGCGCCAAAGCCGCCTTGTCCGGCGGCCCGAGCCCAGCCCGGACCACGCCCGGACCCGCGCGACACATCACCGAACGGATCACCGCCCTGGCCGACGCCGGCCAGGGCGGCGCGCCACAGGCTGGGTCCGCCGCTCATCGTGCTTGTCACATCGATGTTGGCGGCGGGCAATTCGGCGATGAAACGCGACGGGATCGCGGCGGTCCATTGGCCATAGACTTGGCGGTTGGCGGCATGGCTGATCGTGGCGCTGCGGCGCGCCCTCGTCACACCGACATAGGCCAGCCGGCGTTCCTCTTCGAGGGCCTTGCCGCCGCCTTCATCAAGCGCGCGCTGACTGGGGAAGACGCCTTCTTCCCAGCCGACGAGAAAGACATGGTCGAATTCCAGCCCCTTGGCGGCGTGCAGCGTCATCACCGCCAGCTTTTCGGCGTTGTCCGAGGCGTCATTGTCCATAACGAGGCTGACGTGTTCGAGAAAGCTGGTCAGCGACGGATAATCCTCCATCGCCCGTGCCAGTTCGATCAGATTTTCGATGCGGCCATCGGCTTCGACCGATTTGTCGGCCTGCAACATGGCGACATAGCCCGATTCCTCCAGAATAATGCGCGCCAATTCGGCGTGCGGCAGGTCGGCGGCCTGGTCGCGCCAGCGCGCGATATCGCCGAGCAGCGCCTTCAGCGAGCGCCGCGCCGCGGGCGTCAGGTCGTCGGTTTCGATGATGGCGGCGGCAGCCTGTGGCAAGGGCCGGTCCATGGCGCGGGCCAGCGCGTGCAGCCGCTGCATCGCTTTGTCGCCGAAACCGCGCTTGGGGGTGTTGACGATGCGTTCGAAGGCAAGCGCGTCGTTGGGCGAGGTAACGATGCGCAGATAGGCCAGGGCATCGCGGATCTCGGCGCGTTCATAAAAACGGAAACCACCGACGATCTTGTAGGGAAGGCCGATGGCGACAAACCGGTCCTCGAAAGCCCGGGTCTGGAACTGGGCGCGCACCAGGACCGCCATGTCGTTGAGCGAGGCACCGTCGCGCGCCAGTTGCTCGGCCTTGTCGCCGACCAGCCGGGCTTCCTCCGGCCCGTCCCAGACGCCGATGATCTTGACCGGGTCGCCCGCGGCGCTGTTGTGGCTTGTGGTGAACAGCGCCTTGCCGATGCGGCCCTTATTGTGCGCGATCAGGCCGTTGGCGGCGGCGAGGATCTGCGCTGTCGACCGGTAATTCTGTTCCAGCTTGATGACGGTGGCGCCGGGAAAATCCTTTTCGAACTTGAGGATATTGGCAACCTCGGCGCCGCGCCAGCTGTAGATCGACTGATCATCGTCGCCGACGCAGGCAATGTTGCAGCGCGGCGTCGCCAGCAAGGTCAGCCAACGATACTGGGCGATATTGGTGTCCTGATATTCATCGACAAGAATATATTTGAAGCGCTGCCGCCAGTCCGCCAGCACATCGGGGTGGCGATCGAAGATCGTCAGCATGTGAAGTAGCAGATCACCGAAATCGGCGGTATTGAGCGCCGCCAGCCGTTGCTGATAACGCGCGTAAAGCGTCGCGCCGCCGCTGCCGACATCGCCGAAGCTGAGCGATTCACCCGGCGGCACCGCGTCGGGCAGTTCGCCGCGATTCTTCCAGCGATCGATCATCCCCGCCAATTGTTTCGCCGGCCAGCGTTTTTCTTCCAACCCGGCTTCGGCGATGACCTGTTTCAACAACCGTAACTGGTCATCGGTGTCGATGATGGTGAAATTGGTTTCCAGCCCGACCAGCCCGGCGTGGCGGCGCAGCATCTTGGCGGCGACGGCGTGGAACGTGCCGAGCCACGGTAGTCCTTCGGCCATCTCGCCGATCAACCCGCCCATGCGGTGGCGCATCTCGCGTGCCGCCTTGTTGGTGAAGGTCACCGCCAGCACCTCCGACGGCCAAGCGAGACGCGAGGCGAGGATATGCGCCAGCCGCGCCGTCAGTGCGCGTGTCTTGCCGGTGCCGGCGCCGGCGAGGATCAGCACCGGGCCTTCAGTGGTGAGCACGGCCTGACGCTGCGGCGGGTTGAGCCCGTCGAGCCAGGGCGGGGATGCGGAAAGCGAAGCCATGGGCGAACACTTAGGGAACATCGGTCGGATTGGAAAGCCGTGAATCGACGCCTTGCCCAGGCAGCAGCACCGTGGCAACGCCATTGCCATGGCGACTGCAACCCCCGATCCGACCATCCGCCCGGCGATGCCCGCTGACCTGCCGGCGCTGCACGCGCTCGTCGAACGCTGTTATCGCGGCGCCGACAATCAGGGCTGGACGCACGAGGGGCATTTGTTCGCGGGGCCGCGCAGCGATCTCGCCAGCTTGGCGGCGGTGGTGGCCGCGCCTGACCAGGTCATCCTTGTTGCCGATGCCGGCACTGGGCCGCTGGCCTCGGTGCAGGTCAGCGATGCCGGCAATGGTGTGACGTATCTCGGGCTGCTGTGTGTCGATCCCGACCGGCAGGCCGGCGGGCTGGCCAAGCGCATGATCGCGGCGGCCGAAGCGCTGGCGGTGACTCGCTTTGCCGCGCGCATGATGGAAATGGCCGTCATCAACCATCGCCCCGAACTGATCGCCTATTATCAGCGGCGTGGCTTTGCGCTCACCGGCGAGGTGCGCAGCTTGCCGACCGGTCTTGGCCAGTTGCGCGCCGATATCGGTCTGCTGGTCATGGCGAGGTCGTTACCGGCCGGCGCTTAACGCCGCCGCGCCGCCGCCGTTGTTTTTCGGGCGCCACGCCAGGCGCCGGGGAAACGCGCATGTCCATGATTTTCCGTCCACCGACGACCGTTATCGCACCGATCAGCTGGGCTCAGGTTTTCGGTTTTTGCCAGGATGGCGATGCGTTTTTTTCCCGCGTGCGGGCGGCGCAGCTCGCGGCGCTCCACCGCTTCGTGCCGTTCAACGTGACGCTGATGTCGATCAACGTGCTCGTCCTGCTGTGGACCTTGCGCGCGATTGCCGATTTCACCTTTCTGCTCCGCTGGGGCGTGGTGATGAGCGGCCTGGCGCTGCTTTGGAGCCTGCATTTCCTGCGCATCCGGCAGCGCGGGGTGGCTAACGCGGTGCCATTCCCGCAATTCTGGCTGATCACGGCCGAAGTCAGTGGCTTTGCGGTCAGCTGGGCGGTGATGATCCTCCACCTCATGCCCCAGGCCGGGATCGAGGCCCAGGCGTTGCTCATGCTGATGGCGCTGGTCGCCATGGGGGCCGCCGGCCTGTCTGCGATGGCCATGCCGGCGTGCGGCATCGGCATGGTGGTTGTCATCGGCACCGTGACCCTCGTCAGCGTGCCGGCGGGTTCAATTCTGTCCGTACCGATGATCGCGCTGGCATTTGCGACTTTCGGCCTTGTCGTTGCGCGCGGCATTCTGGTGTCGACCCGGGCGCTTATGGAGCGGATGCGCAGCGAGGACAGGCTGGCCGAAGGCAACGAGGTCGTGCGGCTGCTGTTGTCGGAATTCGAATCGAACGGGTCGGACTGGTTGATGGAAGTCGATGCCGATGGTCGGCTGACACATGTTTCGCCGCGGCTGGCCGAAGTGGCGGCGCGGCAGCGCGAGGACCTGCTGGGTCTTTCGCTGCTCGCTCTTCTTGGCGACGAACGTCGCGGCAGGGGGCGGTCTTCCGTCAAGGCGCTGACCGGTGCCTTTTCGGCGCGGCGCGGCTTTCGCGACATCACCATACCGGTCGCAGTCGGCGGTGAAACCCGCTGGTGGGCGCTGTCGGGCACCCCCAAGACCAACGCGCTGGGGCAGTTCGCCGGCTATCGCGGTGTCGGGCGCGACGTCACCGAGGCACGCCGCAGCCATGACCGGATCATCGAACTTGCGCGCTATGACCCGTTGACCGGCCTCGCCAACCGGGCGCTGTTCCGTGAAAGCCTGGGAGAAAACCTGGCCCGCGCCACCCGCACCGGGCGCGGTTGCGGCCTGTTGTTTATCGATCTCGATCATTTCAAATCGGTCAACGACACGCTTGGCCATGCGGCCGGCGACCGGTTGTTGCGCGAAACGGCAAAGCGCATGGAGGCCGCGGTGGGCGGCCATGCGACGCTGGCGCGGCTGGGCGGCGACGAATTCGCCGTGCTGCTGCCCGATGCTTCGTTGCGCCGGGTGAAAGGCGTCGCGGATGCGATTATCGCGGCGATGGCGGCCCCCTTTGCCATCGATGGCCAACCGGTGCGGATCGGTGCCAGCATCGGCTATGCGCTTGGCCCGGTTGATGGTGCGACCCATGACAAGCTGCTGAAAGCCGGCGACCTGGCGCTTTACGAAGCCAAAAGCCACGGTCGCGGCATTGCCTGCCGCTATTTGCCCGAGCTGTGGGAACGGGCAGAAGAACGCCGCACTCTGGAGGCTGATCTGGCGACAGCGCTCGAGCGGAACGAACTTGCTCTGGCCTTTCAACCCGTCGTTGACGCCGCAGACGAAAGCATTACCGGCTTCGAGGCGCTGCTGCGCTGGAACCACCCCGTGCTCGGTGCCATTCCGCCAATGCAATTCATTCCCGTGGCGGAGGAGACCGGGCAGATCGTGGCGATCGGCCATTGGGTGATTGCCACGGCTTGCGCCTGGGCAGCGCACTGGCCAGCGCATGTGCGGGTCGCGGTCAACCTTTCACCGGCGCAGATCGGCGATCCGGGCCTCGTCGCTGTCGTCGAGCGGGCGTTACGCCAGAATCGCCTCGATCCGGCGCGTCTGGAACTGGAAATCACCGAAACCCTGTTTCTCGATGAAAAGGCCGCTACCATCGAAACGCTGGCGGCACTGCGCGGGCTCGGCGTCAGCTTCGCCCTCGATGATTTCGGCACCGGCTACGCTTCGTTCGGCTATCTTCAGAAAGCAGCGTTCAGCCGGATCAAGATCGACCGCAGTTTTGTTGCCCGCGCGCTGCAGCCCAATGGCGAAGCCAGCGCGATCATCCAGGCAATTGTTACGCTCGCCCATTCACTCGACATGACGACCACGGCGGAAGGCACAGAAACCCGCGCCGAATTCGAACTGTGCCGCGCGCTTGGCTGCGCACAGATGCAGGGCTATTTCTTCGGCCGGCCGATGCCGCCGGAGGAAGCAACGGCGCTGGTAATCACGGCGCGGGAACTGGTGGTGGCCTGAGCGCCGGCTTTTTCCCGTGGAGGAGGCTCTAATCCTCCACCCACGCCTGCAACAATGTGTGGGCAATCGCCATCGGCGGCGGTGCGAACCAGTCGCCGGTGCCGGCGAGCGCGGCGCGGACTTCGTCTTTGGTTACCCAGCGGGCTTCTTCGAGTTCATCGGCGTCGATGGTGATGTCGACATTCACCGCTTCGGCAAAGGCGGCGATCATCAAGGATGACGGAAACGGCCAAGGCTGGCTGGCGAGGTAGCGGACGCGGGCGGTGCGGATGCCGGCCTCTTCGAACAATTCGCGCGCCACTGCTTCTTCAAGGCTTTCGCCGGGTTCGACAAAGCCGGCCAGCGCCGAGAAGAACTTCTTTGGAAAGTTCGGCTGGCGGCCGACCAGCGCGTGTTCGCCTTTGATTGCGAGCATGATGACGACCGGATCAGTGCGTGGAAAATGTTCGGCGTGGCAGCCCAGACAGGTGCGCGCATAGCCGGCCTTGGCCATTTCGGTCTTGCCGCCGCAGACGGCGCAGAATTGATGGCGGGCATGCCAATCGAGCAGCGATCGCGCCTGGGCGACGATTTCGGCGCGGCCATCGCCAAGCTGAACCGCGGCGGCGCGGGCATCGACGATAACGCCGCCGAAATCGCTGACCAGTTCGGCGCCGCTGCACGCGGCGGCAAAGCGCGGTGCGCCGCCATCACGATCGGGCGCAAGGCCGAGAAACACGCTGGTGGCGGTGTGCGGTACGTCCGAGCGATAGGCCCACAAGATATCCGGACGATCACCCTGCGTGAGCACGGGTTTCAGATCATCCATCACCAGCCAGCGCGCATCGGGGCGGGCACGCAGCGCGATCATCGCCGCCGGATCGCGCCGCGGATGATCGGCCCGATCGAGCGGGGAACCGGTGATGCCCACGGGGGGCACACTCCAGTCGGAAAAGGGGTCGCTCATTGATCCTCCGAACCTGATTCATGTGCCATCGCCAGCGAGACGGCCTTGCGGAACAGCGTCGGCAAGCCGGCGCTAGCCATCTCATCGACGTTCAACCAGTTTCCGGCAAGGGGGGGACGCGCGGCAAGTCGCAGCGCCCTGACCCGGAGCAGCAGTTCGAAATGGGTAAAGCCATGGCTGACGGCGCCCAGATCGATCCAGTCACCCGGCAGTGGCGGTGCCGGATCGGGGGCGGCGCTCCAGTCGCCCGATGGCAGCGCGACCATGCCGCCGAGCAGGCCCTTGGGCGGGCGGGTGACGGTGAGTACGGCGCCGTCGGCCTCGATCCACCAGGCAAAGCCGTGGCGTAGCGGACGGGGCTTCTTGATTGGCTTGACTGGCCAGCGTGTCGGGTCGCCGCTGGCGGCGGCGCGGCAGCCGACAGCGATCGGGCAATTGTCGCAGCGCGGGGCGCGCGGCGTGCAGATGCGCCCGGCCAGATCCATCAGCCCTTGCGCGAAATCGCCGGCAGCGGCGGGGGTGAGGCGTTCGAGTTCGGCGCGGATCGCGGCGCGCGCTGCGGGCAGGGGCGTGTCGATGCCGGCCCGGCGGGTGATGACGCGTTCGACGTTGCCGTCGATGATGATGGCGCGGTGGCCAAAGGCAAAGGCGGCGATGGCAGCGGCGGTATAATCGCCGATCCCGGGCAGGGCGCGCAGCATCGTTTCATCGCTGGGGAAGCGGCCGCCATGCGATGCCACCAAGGCGCGGGCACAGGCGAGCAGGTTGCGGGCGCGGGCGTAATAGCCGAGCCCGGCCCAGGCCTGCATGACCTCGGCATCATCGGCCGCTGCCAGTGCCGCCACGCTTGGCCATCGCGCGGTGAAGCGGGCAAAATAAGCCTTTACTGTCGCCACTGTCGTCTGTTGCAGCATGATTTCCGACAGCCAGACCCGGTAGGGCCAATCGGCGTCAGCGGGCACCGGCGCCCCGGGTGGCGCGCGCCATGGCAAATCGCGGGCGTTGGCCCGATACCAGATTTCCAGGCGATTCGCGGTGTCCGTCACGCGCCGGCTATGGCATGGAAAGCGCCATGGCCAAAAAGCCCGATTCTGTAGCGCCCGAGCGCTCGCGCCGTGCGCGCGCCGTTGCCGAACTGGTGCCGGCGATCGGCGGGCTGGCGTTCAAGCGCTTCGGCTTCACCCAAAGCGCACTGGTGGCGCGCTGGGAGGAGATCGTCGGCGCGCAATATGCCCGCCACAGCCGGCCCGAATCGCTCAGCTTTCCGCGCGGCAAAAAGGATGGCGGCACGTTGAAGGTTGCCGTCACCGGCGCGCTGGCACCGATGCTCAAGCATGTCGAACCCCAGGTCATCGAGCGGGTCAACCGCTTGCTCGGCTATGCGGCGGTTGCAAAAGTCATGCTGCGCCATGCTGACATGGAGCCGCCGCGCCGCGCCGCCGTGCCGCCGGCAGCGGTGGAATTGTCTTCCGAAACCCGTTCGACCCTGCGCGACATCGCTGATCCCGATCTGCGCGCCAGCCTCGAATCGCTGGCGCAGGCGCTGTCGGCAAGCAACGGGCCGCCGGTGGTGCGTTGACCCGCAGTTCCGGCTTGTTCACCATGGCAGCCTTGGCCTAAAACAATGCCACAGGTCCGCAGCGGCCGCTTGAAGGGTGACTGATGACGATTTCGCGTTCGACGATGCTGGGCCTGGCACTTTCGCTGACCCTGACAGCCTGTGGTGACAAGCCGGCCGACCCGGCAGCACCGGCAGCGACCACCGCTGGCGTGCCGGCAGCCCCGGCCGGCGCAACCGACTGGTTGAGCGTCATCGCCGCCACGCCCGAAGGCGGTTTCCGGCTCGGTAACCCTGATGCCAAGGTCAAGCTGCTCGAATTCGCCTCGTTGACCTGCCCGCACTGCGGGGATTTCCATGCTGCGGCGTTCGAGACGATCAAGACCAAATATGTCGCATCGGGCAATGTCAGCTACGAATTTCGCAACTTCGTGCTGAACGGCCCCGACTATGCCGCCTCGATCCTCGCCCGCTGCCAGGGGGCGGAGCCGTTCTTCGGCCTGCTCGACAGCTTCTACAAGGACCAGGCGAGCTGGACCGAGCCGTTCGGCAAGATGAGCCCGGCCGACAGCGCCCGCTTGTCGGCTTTACCCGAAGACAAACAGATTGCCGCGCTGGCGGAAATCGGCAAGCTGGATGGGTATGTCCGTACCCGCGGCATGCCGCGCGCCAAATTCGACCAGTGCCTCGCCGACAAGGGAGCGCTCGACAAGCTGATCGAACTGCGCAAGCAGGCCACCGACACCTACAAGCTGACCGGCACGCCCGGCTTCATCATCAATGGCGTGGTGCAGGAAGCCGTTTATGACTGGAAGGGCCTGGAGCCCAAGCTGCAGGCGGCTTTGCAGTGATCGCAGTCGCCCTGCGCATCGGTATGGTAGCGCTGACGCTGGCCGGTGGCACTGCCACGGCTGCGACAGACCCGAAGACGGCGCCCGCGACACGTCTTAAGGTTGCAGCGCCGTCCCGCCCCGCCATGAGCAACTGGGTGGAAACCTATGCCGCCACGCCTGAAGGCGGCTTTCGCCGCGGCAATCCGGCAGCGCGGGTAAAGCTGGTTGAATATGGCTCGCTGACCTGTACCCATTGTCGCGCCTTTCATGGCGAGGCGATGCGCAGCCTTCTCGGCAAATATGTCGCCAGCGGCAAGCTCAGCTATGAATATCGCAGCTTCGTGCTCAATGGCCCCGATATGGGCGCGGCGCTGGTGGCGCGCTGTTCGGGCAATGCCAAGAGCTTCTTTTCGGCGCTGAACAGTTTTTACCCTGACCAGCCGCAATGGAC
>CAJAHV010000184.1 GCA_903939555.1 uncultured Alphaproteobacteria bacterium
CGTATAATCGCCGCGCGACCGGGGAAAAATTCCTGATCACCCCGCACGGGTGAGCCTGACGCCCTCCCACCGCCTGTTGGGGGGGGGCGTCAGTTCCTGGTCGTCACCGGATCGAGCACCGTGTCCTGCGCCACGGCGGTGAGCCTTGGGTAATCCGTCGTATAGTGCAGCCCGCGGCTTTCCTTGCGGGCGCGCGCCGAGCGGACGATGAGATCGGCGACGGTGACCAGGTTGCGCAGCTCGATAAGATCGGGCGTGACGCGGAAATTGCCATAATAATCAGCCACTTCCTTGCGCAACAGCTTGACCCGATGCGCGGCGCGTTCAAGCCTTTTGTCGGTGCGCACGATGCCGACATAGTCCCACATGAAGCGCCGCAGTTCGTCCCAATTGTGCGCGACAACGATTTCCTCGTCGGAATCGGTGACGCGGCTTTCATCCCAGGGGCGGATGGCGGGCGGCGCGGCTGCCGGGTCCCAATGCGCGGCGATATCGTCGGCGACGGCTTGGCCAAAGACAAGGCATTCAAGGATCGAGTTCGACGCCAGTCGGTTGGCGCCGTGCAGGCCCGACTGGGTGACTTCGCCCGCCGCCCACAGCCCGGCGAGATCGGTGCGGCCGGCGAGATCGACCATCACGCCGCCGCACGAATAATGCGCGGCCGGCACCACCGGGATCGGCTCGACCGTACAATCGATGCCGAGTTCGAGCAGCCGGGCGTGGATCATCGGGAAATGCTGCGTCACGAAATCGGCGCCGAGGTGCGAGATATCGAGCAGGACATGATCGAGCCCCAACCGCTTCATTTCGGCATCGATGGCGCGCGCCACGACATCGCGCGGCGCCAGTTCGAGCCGGTCATCATAGTGCGCCATGAAGCGCGTGCCGCTGTTGAGGCCGCGCGCTACTTCGCTGGCGCTGGGCGGCAGTTTCAAATGCCCGCCTTCGCCGCGGCAGGCCTCGGTGATGAGGAAATTCTTGACGGTCGGGTGGAACAGGCAGGTCGGGTGGAACTGGTTGAATTCCATGTTCGACACGCGGCAGCCGGCGCGCCACGCCATGGCGATGCCATCGCCGGTCGAACCATCGGGGTTGGTCGAATATTGATAGACGCGGCTCGCGCCGCCGGTGGCCAGTACGACGGCCTTGGCGACATAGCGCTGCACCTGACGGCTGGCGGTATCAAAGGCATAGACGCCATGCACGGCGCGCGCTGCGAAGCGTTCGCCTTCGACATGTGCCGAGGTGATGAGGTCGAGGGCGACCATGCCGGGGACCAGCGTGATATTGGGGTGCGCCGCTGCTGCCTTTTGTAGCGCCTGTTGCACCGCCCAGCCGGTGGCGTCGTCGACATGGACGATGCGGCGGTGCGAATGACCGCCCTCACGGGTCAGGTGCCAGCGTTCCGACACGGATTCGCCCGGATTGAACGGCACGCCGAGATCGGCCAGCCGGTCGATGGCGTGCGCGGCATTTTCGACGACGAATTCGACCGTGGCGCGGTGATTAAGACCGGCGCCAGCGACCATCGTGTCGTCGATATGGCTTTCATAGGTATCGCCGGGTTCGAGTACCGCGGCGATGCCGCCCTGTGCCCAGGCGGTCGACCCGGCGGAAACATCACCTTTTGCCAGCACCGCAACGGTGAAGCGTTCGGCAAGGTTGAGCGCGGCGGTCAGCCCGGCAGCGCCTGAGCCGATGATGACGATATCGAAGCTGCGCGCGTCGGCTGGCGCTTTGTTACGCGCCTCCGGCGCCGCTTTGTTGTGCGCCTCCGGCTCAGCTTTGTTGCGCGCCTCCGGCGTCGGGCGCTCAGCCATGGTTGCGGGTCAGGTCGAGGAACACATCCTCGAGATCGGCTTCCTGTGTCGACACATCGATGACCCCCAGCCCGGCGGCGGCGACGGCGGCGAGCACCTGGCCGGCGTTGCGGCTGCGCTTGTCATAGGTCAGCGTGAGCACACGCTCGTTCTTCAGTTCGACACGGTCGCCGAGCCCGGCCGGGATTTCGCTGAGGTCGCGGTCGACGGTGACGATCAGCTTCTTGTCTCCGGCGGTGGAGAGCAGCACGCTGGTCAGGTCATTGGCGATGATGGCGCCATTGTTGACGATGGCGATACGGTCGCACAGCGCCTCGGCTTCCTCGAGATAATGCGTTGTCAGCACAACGGTGGTGCCCATGGCGTGCAGGGTGCGGACATAATCCCACAGCTGCTGACGCAATTCGATGTCGACCCCGGCGGTCGGTTCGTCGAGCACCAGCACCGGCGGGTTGTGGACCAGCGCCTTTGCCACCAGCAGCCGGCGCTTCATGCCGCCCGAAAGCGTGCGCGAATAGACATGCGCCTTGTCCGCCAGATGCACGGCGTCGAGCAATTCCATGCTGCGGCGCTTGGCCGGCGGCACGCCGAATAGCCCAGCCTGCAGTTCCAGCGTTTCGAACGGCGTGAAGAAGGCGTCGAACACCAGTTCCTGCGGCACGATGCCGATGCTCGCCTTGGCATTGCGCGGGTGCTCGTCGATGTCGAAGCCCCAGATGTTGGCGGTGCCGCCGGTTTTGTTGACCAGCCCGGCGAGGATGTTGATCATCGTCGACTTGCCGGCACCATTGGGGCCGAGCAGGCCGAACATGCTGCCGCGCGGAATGTCGAGATCGACGCCGCGCAACGCCTGTTTGCCGCCGGCGTAGGTCTTGGAGAGCGCGCGTAGCGAGATGGCAGCTTGGGTCATGCCATCGGAATAGGCGCGCGGGCGGAGAGGGGCAAGGGTGGCGTGGTGGCGCTGCGGCAAGGAAGAGCATGGGCAAGGCCGATGCCGACGTCGGACGGGTGCGGCGGGGGAAGACCCCGCCGTCCCGCCGCCCGGACTTGCGCCTGTCGGCGCCCAACTGCGCTGCGCGCTCGCGGCGCTGTGACTAGAACCGCACCACCGCTTCGACGCCATACAACCGCGGCAGGCCGCGAATGAACGTTGGAATCCCGAAGGCGCCCCCCGTATTCCCGGCATCGAGGACATAATCCTTGCCGCCCAGGTTGGTGGCATAGCCAAGCAACTGCCATTTGCCATTCGGGTCCTGCACCCCGGCGCGCAGATTGACGAGCGTCACCGGGCCCTGCGAGGTGACCGGGTTGTTGGGCAGTTCGAAGAACACCCCCGAGCGATAGGTGACGGTCGGCGTCATGACCATTTCGACGGCATCGCCGAGCGGCAGGGTGAGCGTGCCGCCGGCGGCGCCCTGCCATTCGGATTGCAGGCGGAAGCGATCGCCCGAAAACGCCGGGTAGCGATCATCCTTGTCGACCTTGGCACTGATGTAAGCGCCATTGGCAAACAGGCTGAGGTTCTTGCCGATCCGCGCGCTGGCTTCGGCTTCGATGCCATAGTTGCTGGCGCTGCCGGCACTTTCGGTGCGGTTGGGGGCGCCCGGGGTGACGATGGTCACCTGGAAGTTATTGTATTTCATGTAATAGGCGCCAAGGCTGACATTGACCGGGCCGAACGCGCCCTTGATGCCGGCTTCGTAGTTGGTGATTTTTTCGGCCGCGACATCGGTGCGCAGCGGCGCGGGCACGCCGCCGATGCGGGTGGCCCCCAATTGCACCACCGGCGAGCGGCGGCCCTTCGACCAGGTCAGGTACAGGTTCACCGCATCGCTGGCGCGGAACAGGATGTTGGCGCGCGGCAGGAAGGCGCTATTGTTGCCGCTGGCGCCAAAGGTGCCACCATTGGTATCGACCTGGGGCAGCAATGGCGCCCGGCTGATCACCGAATTGGGGGCGCGGGTGAAGAAATAGCTTGTCCGGCTTTCCCACAGCACCCGGCCACCGGCGGTGATTTCAAGCTGCGGAACCGGGATGAAGGTCGCATCGGCGAACAGCGACAGGTTGCGCATATCGGCACCGTTCTTGAATTCCGATGAATAGGGCAGCACGCTGGCCGCGCCGCGCGTCAGGATCGCGGTTGCCTGTGCCGCTGTTACCACCCCGGCGCTGTTGATGCAGGGCAGGCCCGGCACCAGCCGCGCCGCGCATTGCAGGTAAATGCCTTCCTCGGCGGAAAAGGGCACGCGTTGCGAACCGTCTTCACGGAAGAAATTGATGCCGCCAAAAGCACGGAACTTGGGCGATTCATAATTCACCCGCGCTTCGGTGCTGAACTGCTTGCCGCGCGCGTCCTCGGCGAATTCCAGATACCAGGCCTGGGTGCCATCGGCATCGAAGACCTCGTTTGAATCGAAGCGGCGATAGCCGGTAACCAGGGTGAAGCTGAACGGGCCGTCGGGATCGATCGTAGCGGTGGCGTTGA
>CAJAHV010000185.1 GCA_903939555.1 uncultured Alphaproteobacteria bacterium
AGCGCCGGGGCGCGTTCCATCGCGGCAGCATCGGGCAACGGATCTTCGGAGCCCGGCAGTGGCAAACGCGGCCGCGACGGGGGAGCCGGAACCGCTGGCGGGGACGGAATCATTGTCGCTACCGTGGCTGCTGGCAGCGAAACTACAGTGGCTGCTGGCAGCGAAGCTACCGTGGCTGCTGGCAGCGGCGGGCTATCGCTTGCTGGCAGCGCCGCTGCTTCGAACGCCGACACGACGGCCGGGACAGCGCTGATCGGGCTATCAGGCCCGGCAGGCGCCGGTGCCAACAGGCTAGCAAAGCCGTTCGCGACACTGCCAAGGCTGGTTTGGCTGATGGTCGCGGTGGGTGGCGGCAGCGGCGCGGCTGGGAGATTGCCCAAGGGTATCGGCGGCTCGGGCTGTGGTGGCAGAGACAAGGCGACGGCAGTCGCGGAAAGCACTGCGCCAACAGGCGTCGCTTCGTCGCGGTCGGGCGCGGTTTCGGCGTCGCGCGCTGCGTCGTCCGGGGTGTCTGCGCTGGCATTGCGGGCCGCCGCTGGGAGCGCAAACAGAGCCGCAGTGACGGCACCGGGCAGGTTTCCGGTCGCACCGGGTGCCAGCGGCGTCGCCAAGGCAGGGTGGAGAGCGGCCTGTGGCGCGCCCGTCGGTGGCGGGAAAGCCGGCAAAGATGGAGCGACAACAGTGTCGGCAATCGCCGGAGGTGGCGGCGACGACAGGCCTGGCGCCAGTTGCGGGGCATCGCCGGGCGCATTTGGCTCGCCCGGCGGCAGTGCCGCGGCCAGCAGTGCTGCAAAGCGCGGCCGGATCTTGCCGGCGTAGTTGGCCTGACCGGCACCGCCGGCGTAGCTGGCCTGACCGGCACCGCCGGCGTAGCTGGCCTGACCGGTATCGCCGGCTGATGGTTCGGGGATGCCGGGCACGCCGGCAAGAATTGGCCGCGCTTCAATCATGGTCATGCTCCCGTTCGGCGCGGCGGTTGACTGCGGCATCGACAGCGGCCCGCGCCAAGGCAAGCGCATCGCCCAACCGGCGCCGTTCGGCGCTGGTCGCCGCCAACCGCAGCGCCACATCATCGGCCAGCCGGCCCAGCATCGCATCGGCGGCGGCGCGGGCATTGGCGGCACCCGCATTGACCCAGCCGAAGCTGCTGCCGCTGCCGGCGAGCAGCGCCTGTACCCGGCCATCGAGCTCGGCTTCGGCCTGATGGCGACTTTCGAGACGGCCCAGTGCCACCAACGCCAGCCGGGCGCGCACCTCGCGGACGCGGATCAGCCGGTCAAGCATCGTCGGCGCCGTCATGCCAGCACCAGTTCGGTGAGCGCGGCGCGCGCCGCGGCAAAATCGGCGCGCTGAGCGCGCGGTTGCTGGCGGAAGGCCTCCAGCCGCGGCGCCAGCGCCAGCGCCGCATCAAGTTCGGCATCGCTGCCCGGCGCATAGGCACCCATCAGAACCAGATCGCGATTGTCCTCGATCAGCGCCGACAGGCGACGGAAGCGTGCCGCCGCCGCCAGATGCTCGGGATCGCAGACATCGGCCATCACCCGGCTCGCCGAGGCGGCAAGGTCGATCGCCGGGAAGATTCCGGCACCCGCCAGCTTGCGGCTGAGCAGGATATGTCCGTCCATCACGCCGCGCGCCGCATCGACGACCGGATCGCTGCCCTGGTCAGCTTCGGCGAGCACCGTGGCGATGCAGGTAATGGCACCGCCGCTGGCGCGGTCGCCGCCGGCGCGTTCGGCAAGTTGCGATACCAGCGCCAGCGCCGAGGGCGGATAGCCACGTGCCCCACCGCTTTCGCCGCGCGCCAGCGCCACTTCGCGGGCGCCATGGACAACCCTCGACAGGCTGTCGAGAATAAGCAGCACATGCGCCCCCTGCCCGCGAAAACCTTCGGCGATGGCAAGGGCGCGCTGGGCGCCGCGCACCCGCACCAAGGGGGCATCGCCGGCGGGCACGGCCAGCGTGACGGTGCGGCTGCGGGCGGGCCCGGCCAGTTCGGTTTCGATAAAATCGGTGATCTCGCGGCCGCGTTCGCCAATCAGCGCCATGACGACGACATCGGCCTGTGCCCAGCGCGCGATCTGGCCGAGCAGCACCGATTTGCCGACCCCGGTGCCCGCCATGATGCCGACGCGTTGCCCGCGCCCCAGCGTGAGCAGCGCATCGATGGCGCGCACTCCGCAGGCGAGTGGCAGCGTCACCCGCGACCGTGCCGATGGCGCCAGCGTGTCACCCGACAGCGCCACCCGCAACGGCACATCGCGCAACGGCCCGCACCCGTCGAGCGGCCGCCCCAGCCCGTCGATGACCCGGCCGAGCAGCCCCGGCCCGACCTCGACCTGCGTTTCGACGCCGGCGGTTTCGACCGCCATGCCGGGCATGATCCCGATAAGCGGCGACAGGCCCATCAACAGCGCTTGGCCCCGGGTAAAACCGATGACTTCGGCAGCCAGGGCTTGTGGGCCGATGCGGGCGCGCGCGCCAACCTGGCTTTCGATACCAACGGCGGTGATGGTGGTGCCATCGAACCCCGCCACCCGACCGGCGCGGCGCACCGGCAGCGGCGGCCATTCGAGCCGGGCCAATTCGCTGGCCAGCGCGGCGGTAATGGTCATCCGCGTTCTCCCAACAGGTCGGACAGGCGCGTGGCAAGGCTGGTGTCGATGATGAAATCGGGGCCCGAAACGATGATCCGATCGGTGCCCAGCGCCGGATCGGGCAGCGCGGAGATGCGGGCAGCGACGGGCAGCAGCGGCAGCAGCGCCGCCAATGTGTCAGGGTGGGCCGCCAGCGTTGCCGCTTGCCCCGGCACGATCGCCGCCAGCGCCGCTGCGGCGAGCGCCTCGAGCACGGCCGGGTTCTGGCGCAGTTCCACCGCCAGCACCGCTTCGGCCAGTTGCCGCACCACCGCGACGAGCAGCGGTCGCAACGCTTCGGCATCGATCACCGTCGCAGCGGCCAGCGCGGCGCACGCCGCCGCCAGTTGCGCATGCAGCGGCGCGAGCGCGGCACGTTCGGTTGTCGTGCCCTCGGCAAGGCCTTCGGCAAAGCCGACAGCGCGAATGGCATCGAGATCGGGCGGCAACAGCGGCGGCTCGACACGCGGTTGCAATGCGCCGAGCAGCCCGGCAAGACCGGCGGCGGGGCGCAAGATGGTCTCAGACATAGGCACCCGCCGACCCCGGCATCATGACCGCGCCACTCTCGCCCAGCCGCCGCACCAGCGCACAGATCGCCAATTGCGCGGCTTCCACCTCGGCCCGCTTCATCGGGCCGCGCTCGGCGAGTTCATCCTGCAATTGCGATGCCGCCCGGCTCGACATGGCGGCGAAAATCTGGTCGCGCAATTCGTCGTCGGCCCCCTTCATCGCCACTGCCAGACCCTGCGGATCGGCCTCGCGCAGGACCAACTGCATGTCCTTGGTGCTCAGGGCCTTCAGATCGGCAAAGACGAACTGCTGCGCGGCGATTTCGGCGGCCAGCGCTTCATCGACCAGCGCCAGCGCCGACAGCAGCGCCGATTTGTTCGATGACAGCTTTATCAGCCGCGCGGTGAAATCGGCGCCCGCCAGCGCCGCTCCGCCCACCGGTTGCTCGGCAGCGGCCAGCTTGGCCTCCAGATCGGCCTCAAGGCTGGCTATGACGGCCGGCGCGACAGGTTTGAGCGTTGCCAGCCGGAGCACCAGATCGGATTGCAGCGGCGCCGGCAACGCATCAAGCACGCCGGCAGCGGTGGCTTCGGGGAGATGTGCCAGCACGACGGTGATCGCCTGGGGATGTTCATCGGCCAGCAGCGCAGCGATTGCCGGCGTATCGAGCCAGTCGAGCCCGGCAAAGCGCCGCGGCGACGCGGGCGGCCCGAGATGATCGATGACGCGCGCGGCACGCGGCGGCCCCAGCGCCCGCGACAGCACGGCGCGGACCTGCCGCCCCTGGCTGTCGAGCGTCGAGATACCGCGGCTGCGCGCGATGAATTCGTCGAGCACGGCATCAATAGCAGCCGGCTCTATCTCGGCGACCGACAGCATGGCTTCGCCAACGGCGCGAACTTCGGCAGCCGGCATGCGGCGCAGCAGCTCGGCGGCCTGCGCCTCTTCGAGCAACAGGACGAGGATGGCGCACTTTTGCGCACCGGTCAGGCCGGCAGCGGTGATC
>CAJAHV010000186.1 GCA_903939555.1 uncultured Alphaproteobacteria bacterium
ACCCCGGCAGGCTTGTCGCCTTCGGCGAGATTGAACGCCCAGGCATTGTGGCTGTCGCCTGAAATGACCACCATATCGGCATCGGCGGCCTGCGCCGCCTTGAGCAGCCGCTTGCGTGCCTGCGGATAACCGCTCCACATGTCCATGCTGCCCGGTATACCGACCGCGGCCGCCGCCATGCCGCCCTTGATATAGCCCTGAGCGCGCTGGCCGGCATTGGGGCCCAGCCATTCCAGCGCGTTCTTCGGTGTGTAGACATTGCCCATGATGACCTGCTGGGCGACCAACTGCCACTTCTGCCCGGCCTTGACCGAGGCCTGCATCGTGTCGGCGAACCATTTCTCCTGTTCGAAACCCATCAGCGTACGGGTCGGCGCGTTCCATTGCTTGTCGCGGAAATCGATCAGCGCGGCGCCGCCGGCTTTGGCGGCGCTGCCAAGATCAAGCTGCTGGTCGCGCCCTTCGGCTCGGGTGTCGAGGGTGATCAGGCTGACCAGATCGCCAATGTCGTAGCGCTGCCAGATGCGGTCGGGGCCGGGCAGCCATTCGCCATGCACCTGCCGCGCCGTCGCCTTGCGGGCATTCCAGTCGCCTTCATCGGGCTGGTGGTTCTCGGCGCCGTTCTTCCAGGTGTCGTTGGCGAATTCATGGTCGTCCCAGATGCTGACCATCGGGAACAGGCGGTGGAGTTCCTGCAAGGCCGGGTCGACGCGATAGCTGGCATAGCGCTGGCGATAATCGTCGAGGCGGACCATCTCGTTGCCCGGCTCGATGTCGCGGCCGGCCAGCGTTTCGGCGGCGGAAGGATAGATGCCGCGGGCATATTCGTACAGATAGTCACCAAGGTGGACGACAAGGTCGATATCGTTGCGCGCTGCGGCATGGGCATAGGCGTTGAACCAGCCGAACGGCTTGTTGGCGCAGCTGAAAACCGCGATGTTGAAGCGCGCCAGCGGCCCGGCGGGCAGGGTGCGGGTGCGGCCGATGTCGGACTGGCGGCCATCGGGGGCGGTGAAGCGGTAAAACACCCAGCCGCCCGGCGGCAGATCGTCGATGCGCACCTGCGCGGTGCCCCAAGTGGCGGGGCCGGCGGTGGTTTCGGCGCGCTTGATGATATTCGACATGCCGGCGTCGCTGGCGACCTCGACCTTCAGCACCGCATCGCGGCCATCGCTGCTGGCATAGCGCGTCCACAGCTTGATCGAGGTGGCGCCCGGATCGCCCGAGGCGACGCCGTGGGTGAAGCCCTTGTCCGCCCACAGCCCGGCCAGCGCCGGGCGCGCCGGCAGCAACAGGCCGGCAGCGCTGGCCGACAGAAAGGCGCGACGATCGACAGCAGGACGCATAGCATTATCCCCGGTAAAGTGACGTCGCTGCTTAGGCCGCGATTGTGACAATGAAAGGACGCTAGACCGTGGCGAAGATGCGCCGCAAGGCCGATCTGCCCGAAAAAGCCTGCATCACCTGCGGGCGTCCCTTCGCATGGCGCAAGAAATGGGAACGTGACTGGGACAATATCCGCCACTGTTCCGATGCCTGCCGCAGCGGTGCCTATTCCCGCGCGCGGGGAAAACAGGCAAAGTAGCGGAAATCAAAGGGAGTCGAACGATGGCAACGCAGTTGAAGGTCGCATCGGGTGGCAATGGCGATGTGAAATCACAAGTCTCTGCCG
This sequence comes from uncultured Alphaproteobacteria bacterium, assembly GCA_903939555.1. Lineage (GTDB taxonomy): Bacteria > Pseudomonadota > Alphaproteobacteria > Sphingomonadales > Sphingomonadaceae > Sandarakinorhabdus. Next base: position 1,673 of record CAJAHV010000186.1, read on the forward strand.
AGGAATGGGCGATTCGGGTTGATCTCGCTGCCGCCTACCGGCTGGTCGCGCTTTATGGCTGGGATGACATCATCTTCACCCATTTGTCGGCGCGGATTCCGGGGCCCGAGCATCATTTCCTCATAAACCCCTATAATCTGATGTTCGAGGAGATCACCGCCTCGTCGCTGGTCAAGATCGATGTCGAGGGCCATCCGGTGATGGAAACGCCGTACCCGACCAACCCCGCCGGCTTCACCATCCATTCGGCGATCCACATGGCGCGCGACGATGCCTATGCGGTCATGCACGTCCATACCAAGGCCGGGCAGGCGGTCGCCGCACAGGCCGATGGCCTGTTGCCGATCACCCAGACCGCGATGCTGATCCGCGACGAAGTGACATATCACGAGTATGAAGGCGTCGCGACCGACCTTGAAGAGCGCGAGCGGCTGGTCGCCGATCTGGGCCCGACCAAGACGGCGATGATCCTGCGCAACCATGGCACGCTGACAGTCGGCAAGACGGTCGGCGAATGCTTCATCGGGCTTTATTTCCTCGAACGCGCCTGCGAAGCGCAGGTGATGGCGCTCTCGGCCGGGCCGGGGGGGCTTTACAACCCGCCGCAGGGTACGCCGGAAAAGGCCGCCGGGCAGGGCAAGGCCGGGCTGGGCATCGTTGCCAACATGCTGGCCTGGCCGGCGCTGCTGCGCAAGCTTGACCGCATCGACCCGAGCTTCCGAGACTGAGGAGCGCCCTTGCTGCCGGCAAAGTTGGCGGGCGGCGTGGTTTTCAATCGCGCAATTTGTCGCCCGCCAGCGCGATGATGAAGATCCAGAACCAGCCGAACATCATCATAGATCCGCCGATCGGCGCCAGCGCTGCCACCCAGCGCGGCGCGCCAAGC
>CAJAHV010000187.1 GCA_903939555.1 uncultured Alphaproteobacteria bacterium
CGCTGGCGAGTTCGAGCGGGCTCTGGTCTGCCGCCTGATCGACGATGCCACCATCAAGGTGAAGGACGAGTGCACCGCCATCGGGCACACTTAGCGTCGCACGGCTGTTGAGCGCCGACCAGAGCCCGGCAAAGAATAACAGCAACAGCAACAGAACCAGCAGATCCTTGACCCCGACAAGGAATCGCCATGTGTAACGGACAAAGGTCATCAAAGCGCCTTCAACAGGGTAGAAGAAGGTTCATAGCGGGGGCAAGGGGTAGGCGGCAACATGTGATACTGACGCGCATTGTTGCCGGCAGGCTTCGGCAGGCTAGCATAGCCGTAATGGCATGGACGATAACAGACACGGCTGAACGGGTGCAGAGCCGGGTCACGATTTTTGTAACCGTTTTGGCAGCCATTGCAGGATCGGTTGTTGAGCGACCGATTTATGACATAGGAATTGTCAACTTCGATGGTATCGTCGATGCGCGCGACCAGTTGGGCGCCGCGGTCGTTATCGGCCGGACGTTTATCGCGGGCGGCGAGGTCCTTGTCCCGGGAAGGGCGTGGCAAGCGGGCCGGTCGCGCTCGCAGCGCACACAGCACCCGTCTATCGCGAGTGCCGGTTTTGTCGGTTGGGTTTTGATAAAATCTGTCGAAACTATAAGGGGATGGTCGTGGATGCTTGACCATCCCCTTCTAGCTCTGCGCTTCGGCGGCCGACATCAATGCCGGCAGCATTCAGCCAAATACCAATTCAACGACCTTGGTCGAGGTTGCCCGGCATGAAGTCGTAATATTGCGGGTCTCATCCGGGTAGATGGCTTTCAACTGGAACTTGAAGCGATATCCTCCATTGCCGGGAGCGATATCGTCGAAGCGGTCGACCCGGATCTCGGTTCCGCCGGTCGCGCCAATCTGACGGGCAGCCTCGTTAAGGCAAACACCGAGCGCCGGTCGCGCATCGGGCATGATCCCACCGGTTTCAACGCTTATCCGTGCCGGGCCGGTCGAAAGGGGGCGTTGCGCAGGTTGCGGCAGGGCCTGCTGCGGTGGCGGAGCATTGACCAGCGTATCCGACTTTTTCTTGCTCTGGCTCAGCAGTGCCAGCAGACCTGCTGCGACGACCACTCCACCGATCACCGCTCCGGCTGAAGGCCCGCTATTGTTGTTAGCATTACCGTGATTGCCGCCATTGCGGGTCTGGAATTCAGCGCGGCAGCCGTTGTCGACCCATATGATGTCGCCGCGCCAACCCCAGCTGCGTCCTTGCTGGCAATTGCCACCCAATTGCCTGGAAAGGCGGACGCCGCCACGCGTGTCCGCCCGGCATTCACTGTAGCGATATCCGTTGGATTCGCATCGGATTGTGTCGCCGCTCCAGTTGCCGTTACCGTTCCAATTGCCGCCGTTGCCGCCAATATTGCCGTAATCCGGCCTTTGGCGGCGGTCCTGAGGCGAAGTGTCGTCAGGCGCCGCCATCCGGTCCCGCACCGCTGCAGGCTGTGCCGCCACTGGGGTCACGCCGGCAAAAGCTGTCGTTGCCAGCGCCGTTGCGCAACTGATGGTGATGATCGATCGCATGGTCAGCCCCTTTTGATGTCGTCAATAGATGCGAAAATGGGCGCGGCAGCCGTTGTTGACCCAGATGCCGCGATTGTCCCAGCCCCAAGTGCGACCCTGGATGCATTCACCGCCGAACACCCGGTCCACGGTTACACCGCGGTTGATGTTCGCGTTGCAGCGGGCCGGCTGATAGTTGTAACTATAGCATTCGATGATCTTGATATTGCCGGCGTTGCCGCTGGTCCAAGTGTCGCCATTGCCGTTGACGATGAAATCGGCGCGGCAGCCACCCTTGACCCAGACACTGTTGCGATCAAAATTCCAGTTGCGACCCACTAGGCACTGCGTCTTGCTAATCTGCCGCGAAACGCGAACGCCGCCGTTGGTGGTCATCGGACACCGTACGGTTCGGTAATCATTGCTCTCACAGCGCACGACCTGGCCATAGCCGATGCCGGGTGGATGGCCGCTGCCGGGATAGCCGCCGCCAAAGTTCTCGACCCGCACGTCGAAAATGGCGCGACAGCCATTGTTGACGTGGATGCCGCGCCGGTCGAAGTTCCAGTCCGGCCCTCGGCGACAATTGCCGCCCAGCCTGTCGACAAGGCGAGCATCGACGATATTGGCCACGGGGCATTGGGCAGGCTGGTAGTTCCACGATTCGCATTTGATGCGGTTGGGGGCCTGGGCGGCTGCTGGCGTTGCCACTGCCAAAAGCATCGCTAATCCGGTCAGTGCCAAACCAAACCACTTCAACATGCGCTTCCTCTCACGAGGTTTAAATGTTAATATATTAACATTATCAGCACAATTTTTGCCTAATGTCTATTCAAAGTAACGTTCACAGCCGCACGCCGGCGGCACCAGCTGTTTCCACGGTAAATTGCCACGCGACCCTGCCCGATCGTGCGCCGCGGCCTGCAGCCCAGGTCAGCGCCGCTTTAGCGTCGAAGGGCAGCCCGAAGGCGGTGGCGTAATTTCGGCAGATGGCGAGATAATCCTGCTGGTCACAGGCATGAAAACCCAATCGCAAGCCAAAACGATCGGCAAGTGCCAACTGGTCGTCGGCAACGTCGCGAGGGTTGGCAGGATCGACATCGGCCTCTGCCATGCTCCGAGGCACGAGGTTACGCCGATTGGAGGTGATAGCCAATCGAACCTGTTCGGGTCGCGCCATCACCCCCCCGTCGAGCAAGGAACGCAGGGCATGAACCAACCCGGCGCCGGCTGCGGCTTCGGTGTCGAGCGAGACGTCATCGAGAAAGACAGTGAAGCGGCGAGGGCAGTCGGCAAGGCGGGCGAACAGGTCCGGCAATGTGGCAAGATCGGGCTGCGCCACCTGGACAAGCGCCGTATCGCCACCATCAGCGACCAGTTGTGCATGCACAGCGCGGACCAGCGAACTTTTGCCCATGCCGCGAGCGCCCCACAACAGCACGTCATGCGCTGGCAGTCCCGCCGCGTGGCGGCGGGCGTTTTCATGCAGGGCGTCGCGCTGGGCATCGACTCCGGCATAAAGCGCAAGCGCCGTGACGCGCGGCGCCGGCACCGGGGTAAGCCCGCCGCTGCCCCAAACGAACCAGAACCCGGTTGCGGGGTCGCTCGCAGGCCGGGCAGGTGACAGTCTGTCGGCCAGCCGCTCGATGGCGGTGGCGATACGGGAAATCGGGCTGGTCATTTGCCGACCTTAAGCCATGAAGCCTCATGATGGAATTGCGCCGGTCATTCTCTGTTGGAGCACTCCGAAAAATGTACCTTCCAAACATCGTAGGCGTACAAATTTTCAAATATACAGCAATTGCTGGCGGGGCAGCGAATTTTGCCGACCGGGATTGCGCATTGCACCGTCAATCACGACGTTGCGCCAACCGCTACGACAAGCTAGACCGCCGCCTAATCCAACCCGGACCTGAGAAAGCACATTGCCCATGTTTGCATCCCCGGCCTTTGCTCAGGCGGCTGGAACCGGCGCCGGTTCTGCCACTGCCGGCCTGATCGCTTTTGTACCTTATATTGCGATCTTCGCGATTTTCTATTTCCTGATGATCCGACCGCAGCAGCAGCGGGCCAAGGCGCACCGCGCCATGATAGATGCGGTCAAGAAGGGGGATGAGGTTGTTACCGGCGGCGGCATCGTCGGCAAGGTTGTGCGCGTGATGGACGGTGAGGTCGAAATCGATGCCGGCAATAACGTCAAGTTCCGCGTCCTCAAGGGCACGCTGTCTGATGTGCGCGACCGCGCCGTCCCGGCGGCGGCCAATGATCTGAAGGGCTGACCGCCTTGCTCGACTTTCCTAAGTGGAAGATCTGGGGGATCGTTGCGACCATCGTTGTCGGTTTCTTGTTTGCTGCGCCCAATTTCATCAGTGAACGCCAAGCGGCGGCATTGCCGGATATGGTGCCGAGCAAGCAGTTGAGCCTCGGGTTGGACCTTCGAGGCGGTTCGCACCTGATGCTCGAAGCGTCCACCGACGATGTGCGCAAGACCAAGCTGGAAAGCCTTGAAGAAACGGTCCGAAGTGAATTGCGCCAGGTTTCTGGCGGTGCCATCGCCTATACCGACATATCGACGGCCGGCGGCAAGCTAAGTCTGGTCATTACCGATCCGTCTCGGGTTGGTGCCGCAGTCGAGGCATTGCGCAAGGTTACGCAGCCGATCTCGGGCCTGACCGGCGTTCGTGATGTCGATGTCAATATCGTTGATGGCAACAAGATCGTGCTTAACGAGACTGACGCCGGCGTTGCGGCCTCGATCGACAATGCCATGGCCCAGGCGGTCGAAGTCATCCGCAAGCGTATTGACGAACTCGGCACGCGTGAGCCGACGATCGTGCGGCAAGGCGCCAACCGCATCGTCGTGCAGGTCCCCGGTCTGCAGGATCCGGCGGCGCTGAAGGCGCTGCTCGGCAAGACTGCAAAGCTGGAATTCAAGCTGGTCGATGTGCTGGCCGATCCGACCGAAGTCGCACAGGGTCGCGCGCCTCCCGGCAGCCAGATCCTGCCCAGCCTCGAAGGCCAGCCCGTTGTCGTCAAACGCCGCGCCATTATCAGCGGCGACCAGTTGATAGATTCACAGGTCAGTCAGGACCAAAATGGTGCGCCAGCGGTCAGCTTCCGCTTCGATTCCACCGGCGGTCGTCGTTTTGCCCAGGCAACACAGGAAAATGTCGGCAAGCCCTTCGCGATCATTCTCGATGGCAACGTCATTTCGGCACCCAACATCAACGAGCCTATCCTGGGTGGCTCGGGCATCATTTCGGGCAATTATACCATCCAGTCGGCCAATGAACTCGCCATCCTACTGAGGTCGGGCAAGCTGCCCGTCGAATTGAAGGTTGTTGAGGAACGCACCGTCGGGCCCGATCTTGGCGCCGATTCGATCAGAGCTGGCGCTCTCGCCGGGATTGTCGCGGTGCTCGCGGTGTCGATCATCATGATCGCCACCTATGGCCGCTTCGGGCTCTATGCCGTGGCGGCGCTGGTCATCAACGTGATGCTTATCCTTGGCGTCATGTCGGTCGGCGGCTTTACCCTGACGCTGCCGGGCATTGCCGGCTTGGTGCTGACCATCGGTGCCGCAGTGGATGCCAACGTGCTCATAAACGAGCGCATCCGCGAGGAGCAGCGCAAGGGCCGCGGCGTCATTCCGTCGGTCGAAGTCGGCTTCCGCGATGCGACGCGGACGATCTGGGACGCCAACAGCCTCAACATCATCGTCGCCATCATCATGTTCATCTTCGGCTCGGGTCCGATCAAGGGCTTTGCCGTGGTGCTGTCGATCGGCATCGCAACATCGGTGTTCACCGCGGTGACCGTGGTGCGGCTGATGGCCTCGCGCTGGCTCGCCAAGGCGCGCCCGGCCAGCTTGAGCATTTAGGAAACTGCAATGCCGCTCAAGATTGTCCCCGACAATACCAACATCGGCTTCGTCCGGGTCCGCTTCATCGCCTTTGCGCTGACGTTGCTGCTCACCATTGGCTCGATCGGCCTGCTGGCGACGCGCGGTCTCAATCTGGGTGTCGATTTCATCGGCGGCCTGACCATGGAGGTCGAATTCAAGGCGCCGCCGCCGCTCGATGCGCTGCGCGCCAAGGTAGACAGCCTGGGTGTCGGCACATCGGCCTTGCAGGAGTTTGGCAACCCAAAGAACATTCTCATCCGCCTGCCATTACCGGAAGGTGACCAGGCGGCAGTGCAAAAGGTCGTCGCCAAGGTGCAGGCGGGCCTGAAAGGCAATTATGGCGACGTCAATTTCCGCCGCGTCGAAAGTGTGTCGGGCAAAGTGTCTGGCGAATTGATCCAGAGCGGCATCTGGGCGGTACTGCTATCAATGGCGGCGGTGGCGTTGTTCACCTGGTTCCGCTTCGAATGGTTCTTCGGGATTTCGACTGTTGTAGCGCTCGTCCATGACGTGGTCGTGACTCTGGGGTTTTTCGCGCTGACCCAGCTTGAATTCGATCTCAACGTCGTCGCTGCGGTGCTTACGATAATCGGTTATTCGCTCAATGACAAAGTCGTCATCGATGATCGTATCCGCGAAAATTTGCGCAAGTACCGCACCATGGACATCGGCCCGATCATCGACCTGTCGGTCAATGAAACCCTACCGCGCACCGTCATGACATCGGTGACGCTGATCGCCGCGCTGCTGGCGATGCTGCTGCTCGGGCCGGACGTGATCTTCGGCTTCACCGCAGCGATGGTGCTCGGGATCGTCGTTGGCACCTATTCGTCGATCTTTGTGTCGTCGTCGCTGCTCATCTCGCTGGGTGTAAAGAGCCGCGCCGCGCCCGAAGTGGCGAGC
>CAJAHV010000188.1 GCA_903939555.1 uncultured Alphaproteobacteria bacterium
CCCTGTGGGAGAGGGCGACTCGCCGAAGGCGAGCGGGGTGAGGGTTTCTCCCTGGCCCACAGAAAAACCCTCACCCCGCACGGCGCAAGCGCCGAGTCGCCCCCTCTCGCAAGGGCCGAGGGAAGAAATTCGCTCAATCATCCACCACCCATGTGTCCTTAGTCCCCCCGCCCTGCGAGGAGTTCACCACCAGCGATCCCGGCGTCATCGCCACGCGCGTCAGCCCGCCCGGCACGATCTTCACACCATGCGCGCCGGTCAACACGAAGGGCCGCAAATCAACGTGTCGCGGTGCGATGCCGGCATCTGTCGCGGTCGGGCAGGTCGACAGCGCCAGCGTCGGCTGGGCAATGAACTTTTCCGGGTGCGCCTTCAGCTTGGCGGCAAAGGCAGCAAGCGTTGCCTGTGGTGCATGCGGACCGATCAGCATGCCATAGCCACCGCTGCCATCGACTTCCTTGACCACGAGTTCGGCGAGGTGATCGAGGACATAGCCCAGCGCCTCGGGCTCGCGGCAGCGCCAGGTCGGCACATTCTTCAATATCGGTTCTTCGCCGGTATAGAAGCGCACTATTTCGGGCATGTAGCTGTAGATCGCCTTGTCATCGGCAACGCCGGTGCCGATGGCATTGGCGAGCGTGACATTGCCGGCATGATAGGCCGCCATCAGCCCCGGCACGCCGAGCATCGAGGTTGGGTTGAAGACCAGCGGATCGATGAAGGCATCGTCGAGGCGCCGGTAGATGACGTCCACCCGTTCCGGGCCTTCCGTCGTCCGCATGAAAACCACATCGTCACGCACGAACAGATCGGAGCCCTCGACGAGCTCGATGCCGAGCTTGTCGGCGAGGAAACTATGTTCGTAAAAGGCGCTGTTGTGCTGGCCCGGAGTCAGCAGCACGCAGACCGGCGCACTGCCGCCGACGCCGGAGCGCGGGCTGACCGAGGCCAGCGTTTCGAGCAATGCCTCAGGGTAGGTTTCCACCGGCGCAACCTTGATCTGGTCGAACAGTTCGGGGACCAGCTTGAGCATCACCTCGCGGTTTTCGAGCATGTACGACACCCCAGACGGGGTGCGGGCATTGTCTTCGAGCACATAGAATTCATGCGGGCTGGTGCGGACAAGGTCGATCCCGGCGATGTGCGTCCAGACGCCGCCGGGCGGCTTGCGGCCCATCATCTGGAGGCAATAGCCCGGGTTCTGTAGCACCAGGTCTTCGGGCACCAGCCCGGCGCGCAGGATTTCGCGGGCACCGTAAACGTCACCCAGAAAGGCGTTGAGCGCGCGCACCCTTTGTTTGAGGCCGCGTTCGAGCGCATCCCATTCGGCGCGCGCCAGAATGCGCGGCACGATGTCGAAGGGGATCAGCCGTTCGGCGGCATCGGGGTCGCCATAAACGGCAAAGGTGATGCCGATGCGGCGGAAAAACAGTTCCGCCTGGCGCCGCCGTGCCGCCATTAGTTCGGGTGGCGACTGGTCAAGCCAGGTATGGATGGAGCGATAGGCATCGCTGACGGCCACGCCCTCGGCGCCGCTCTTGTCGCGGGCGGCGTTGCGGCCATAATCACCGGCGCTGCCATACATTTCGTCGAAAGCCGAAACCGCTGCCATTGCTGCTCCCGTCCGCTGCACTGACGATACTGTGCAGTGCAGCGAACAGGCGCAAGTTTATTGTGGGGTTGATGGGGCTTCCTGCGTGATTATTGCCGGAATTTGTCGTTCAATCGGGTTGTTCATATTGGTTTTTGCGCGCTGGTGCCGAGGCACGCGGGGCCGGTGGCTCGGCTCGCGGCGGTGGGGGCGCGGGATCCCGGTTCGGCGCCGGGCTATAACTTCCACCATTGTCCTCTCTGCGCGGCGCTGGTGCAACTGCAACGCCATAGCTGCCGCCGCGCTGCGCTGGCGCAACCGCACCGTCAGCGGCCCTGGCAGGTGGACGATAATTGCTCTGCCCCGGCTGGCGCGGCGGGCCGCCCCTTGGCGTCGGCTGGGCATCGTAGGGCTGGCCATCACGGGGCTCGCCTGCCGACGTGCGGGGACGACCGGGGCGGCCTTGCCATTGCCCGGGGCTGCTATCAGGGCGCGGCCGGCCCTGCCAATCAGATTCCCGACCCGGCGGGCGACCATAGCCGGGAGACGGGTTGTCAGGACGCCCGGTGCCCGGGCGGGGGTCGCCGGGGCGCGCTGACGGGCGTTTGCCGGGCATGCCGGGGCGGTTCCAGCCGCCATAGCCCGGGCGGCCATACCAGCCGGACTGGCGCTGCCATTGGCTCGTCCGCCAGTAATCGCGACCACCCTGCCACGGCAAAGGGCCGGTGCCGAAGCCCGGGCGGTAGAGATAGGGGCGCGGCACCCAGACCCAGCTCGGGCCGTACCAGCTGTTCCAGTCATCGAAACCAAAGCCGCCGCCAAAACCGATCGAAACCGAATAATTGATCCCGGGCGGGATCGGGGCCCAGCCGGTGACATTGGCATCCTCGCGCCATGCTACCCATGAAGGCGCCCATTCGGTGCCGGGCACCCACACCCAGCCGATCCGATCATCAAATCCCCAACGGCCATAATGGTCGGTGGCCCAGCCCCAGGGGTCATTGCTGATCCACAGGCGATTGTCGCCCCAGCGGCCGTTGACATAGGGGCGCCAGCCAGCCTGTACATTGGGGATGAAAGCATAGCCGAACCGCGTGTCGGCCCAGCGGCCAAAATGCGCCAGCGGGACGTAGAACAATTCTACCGACGCAATATTCTGGCCACCGAACAGGTCGCCCGGTTGCTCTACATCGCCGCTGCCGATGCCACTGTCATAGCCCGGCGGATAAACGGGCGCATAACCATCGGCAAAATCATAAGCACATCCCGACAGCAACAGAACGGGGGCAAAGGCAGTCAGGTAACGCGTTAATAGCATGGGCATTATCCTTGCAGATCTGTCATCACCCTAGGCAATGGCGGCTGTCGGTGCGATGAATGGAATGCGCCTTGCAGCGGGCGCACCACGCAGGAGCGCGCACGATGGCGAGAGCATGGCATCTTGAAGGGCACCTGGTGGCGCGAATTGGCTGGCTGCGTGCCGCTGTGCTTGGTGCCAATGACGGAATTGTCTCCACCGCCAGCCTGATTGTCGGGGTCGCCGCGGCGGCGGCAGGACGCAGCGAAATATTAGTAGCAGGCGCCGCCGGGTTGGTCGCCGGTGCCATGTCGATGGCCGCCGGCGAATATGTTTCGGTAAGCAGTCAGGCTGATACCGAAGCTGCCGATCTTGCCCGCGAACGCGCCGAACTCGCAGCTGACCCTGATGCCGAGCGCGCCGAACTGGCCGGCATCTACCGCGCGCGCGGCATCGATGCCGCAACGGCCGACGTCGTGGCACGGCAATTGACAGCGGGCGATGCGCTCGCCGCCCATGCCCGCGACGAATTGGGTATTTCAGCGTTCACCAAGGCGCGGCCAGTGCAGGCGGCGCTGACCTCGGCGTTGACCTTTACCATTGGCGCAGCACTGCCGTTGCTGATGGTCTTCGTGCTGCCGCCGGCGCTGCTCGTCATCGGCGTTTCAGCGACGTCGTTGCTGTTTCTGGCGGTGCTGGGAGCGTTCGGTGCCCAAGCCGGTGGCGCCAATATCATGCGGGCCACGGCGCGCGTCACTTTTTGGGGAGCACTGGCGATGGGACTGACGGCCGGAATCGGCCGATTGGTCGGCACGGCGGTCTAGAGCCACCGAAACATGCTTGCGCTGGCTCCGCGGGTAGGATTCGAACCTACGACCAGACGATTAACAGTCGTCTGCTCTACCACTGAGCTACCGCGGAACAGCGCAAGGTGGCGGGCTATAGCGGGGTCGGATGCAGGGGGCAAGCAACTTTGGCGAAAACTTGTGCGCCTGCGGCTGAACCCGATCATGCAGGGCATTCAGGTTGCCAAGCCCGGGGCTATCGCGCATCATCGGGCTCGCACATTTTCGCCTGAAAGTCCATGATAAACATGATCTTCGCTGCCCCCGCCTCCTTTGCGGAAGACTGCGCGTGGTGCTGATCGGTGCGCCTGCACCGGTCGGCGTGGTGCTGGTCAACTGGAACCGCTGGCGCGACACGGTTGAAGCGCTGGAATCGCTGTTGCGCAGCAGCGTGCCGGTGCGGATTGTCGTGGTCGACAACGCCTCGGCCGATGGATCGTTAGACCAGATCGAGGCCTGGGCGCGCGGTGAGCTGGCGGCCGAGCCGGCTTCGCCGGTGATGGCGCGCTTTTCGAGCCCGGCGCAGCCCAAGCCGGTGGCGTTACGCCGGCTCGGCCCGGACAACCTGGCCGCTGCGGTTTCGCAGCCTGGCGATGGCATCACTTTCGTCGATTCCGGCGGCAACCTCGGTTTTGCCGGGGGTAATAATATCGGGCTCAAACTGCTGCTTACCGATCCGGCTATCGATTGTTTCTGGCTGCTCAACAATGATACGGTGGTGGAGGCAGATGCCGCCGAAAAGCTGGCGGCGACGATGGCCGCGACGCCCGCTATCGGCATCTGCGGCACCGTGGTGCGGTTCTACTGGTCGCCCGATCTGGTGCAGGCGCTCAATGGCTATCGCTTCAATGTCTGGACGGGGGATGGTGCGGCGATCCACAATCGGCTGCCGGCCACGACGCCCTTCGATGCTGCCGATGTCGCCGCTGCCACGGATTTCGTGCTCGGCGCCTCGCTCGCCGTCAGCCGGGCTTTCCTCCGGGACGTCGGCCTGATGGAGGAGGGCTATTTCCTCTATTTCGAGGAAATCGACTGGGCGGTGCGCAACCGGCGCCGCGGCGATGCTCGCTTTGCCACCGGATTTGCGGCGGCGGTGACGGTCTATCACAAAGAAGGCGGCTCGATCGGCTCCTCAGGGGTCAAGGGCCAGCGCAGCGTGATGGCGGACTATTGGCTCAACCGGTCGCGGTTGGCCTTCATCCGGCGCCATTATCCCTGGCTGTTACCCTGGCACTGGCTGTTCACCTTGGCGCTGGTCGGTCGGCGACTGCTGCGTCGCCAGCCGGAAAAGGCTCTGGTGATACTGAAGGCGCTGACCGGCGGCTGAAGCACCATCGCGGCCGGGCATGAAAAAGCCCGCCACCGTTGCCGGTGACGGGCCTTTCAGGTCGACGCGGGTCAGGCCTTGATGGCGCCGCGCGACGATGCGTACAGGCCCCACAGGTTGGCGATGTCTTTCATGCCGTTCTTGTCGCTGACCGCGGCAAAGCTGGCCTTGCCAAGCGGCACGTTGCCGGCACGCAGGGCGGCGATCCCCTTGTAGACCTTGGCCTGATCCGAATCATTGCCATTGGCGGCAATCGCCTTGTCGAAGGCGGCGATGGCCTGCGGATATTGGCCAAGGCCCAGATAGGCGTTGCCACCGCGTACCGCCGTCGCCGGGGCGGCGGCGAGCTTGGGCGCTTCGCTGGCTGCCTTGGCGTTCATGCCGGCTGCGGCCTGGCCGAGCTTTTGCGACATCGCGTCACTGTTGCCGCCGCCGGACTTGGCAAGCGCGCTGGCGGCGATGCCGGCCTGGTTGGCGACCAGCGCCAGCTTGGCGAATTCCTGATAATCCTCTGCCTTGCTCAAGGTGCCTGTGGCACCCATCAGATGATAGAGCGCCAGCTTGGCTTCGGGGCGCATCTGGTTCTGGCGGAACGCTGTGAGCAGTGTGTTCCAGCGTGCCGGCGACGAATCGACCTTGATCAACTGCGTGGTGGTGGCGAGATAGCCCTTCTTGTCGCCCGTCTTGTACTGGGCGCCGGCCAGATTTTCGAGATAGAGCGGCTTGGCACCATTGGCCCTGATCAGCGCCTGATAGGCCTTTACCGCTTCGCCGGGACGGCCCATGCGGGTCTGTGCTTGGGCGATGAGGATCTGCATGTCTTCCCCGCCAGCCTTGCGGGCTTCGGAGATGGCGCGGTCATACTGGCCGGCCTGATAATAAAGCGGCGCGATCTGGCGCGGGCTGGCACCGGTGCTGGCAAGGGCATTGGCGGCATCGGAATAGCGGCCGGCGCGGGTGTAGACATAGCCAGCCATCTGCGCCGTCTTGGTTTTTTCCTCGGCGGTGCTGGCCGCCGCTTCGGCCGACTTGATGGCGTTGATCGCGGCGCCGTTGTTGCCCGATCTGGCAGCCGATGCGGCCTGGTTGAGCGCCTTGCCGACCGCCGATGACACAGCCGCATTCGCCGGCAGCGCGGTAAACAGGACAGCAGCCATGACAGGCGCGAGGATCCGGGTAAGGGCGGTGGCGGTGCGGTACATGAAGTCCCTCATGAAGAAGTGGCGATGACTTGGTTAGGCGCGGTCGGTAAGATGTGCAGGCTGTTGCCCGAGATCCAAGACGGACGCATCGGGCTGACCCGGGGATGAATGGCAGGAGCCGCTCTTCCCCGGCAGCAGGCATTGCCACCCTTATCGAATCCGGCGCGCTGTGCAACGGGATATAAAGCAAAGCCGTAAAGTGCCGCCGCCGTGCAAATGTTGCGCACCAGCGCGCAAGCGCCTAATCGCGGCCACACAATATCGGGGAGAATGATCATCCGCGCTTTCCTTTTTCCGGGCCTGGGCAGCCAGTCGGTCGGCATGGGCCGCGGCCTTGCCGACGCCAGCCCCATCGCGCGCGCTGTGTTCGAGGAAGTCGACGATGCGTTGGGTTTTCACCTGTCACGGCTGATGTGGGAGGGGCCGGAAGACCAGTTGACGCTGACCGAAAATGCTCAGCCGGCCATCATGGCGGTGTCGATAGCGGCGCTGCGCGTACTCGAAGCCGACGGCAATCTGCTGCTCGCCGACAAGGCGGCCTATGTCGCCGGGCACAGCCTGGGAGAATATACCGCGCTCGCTGCTGCCGGCTCGCTGGGGCTGGCGCAGACGGCACGGCTGTTGCGGCTGCGTGGTCAATCGATGCAGGCTGCGGTGCCGGTAGGCGAAGGTGCCATGGCGGCGCTGCTCGGGCTCGGCTTCGAAGCTGTGCAGGCCATCGCCGAGGAAGCAGCGCAGGGCGATGTCTGTGCCGCCGCCAATGACAATGCCCCGGGGCAAGTCGTGGTATCGGGCCGGGTCGAGGCGGTGGCGCGGGCAATGGCGCTGGCGCGCACGCGCGGCGCCCGTCATTCGGTGCTGCTGCCGGTGTCGGCACCTTTCCACTGTGCGCTGATGCAGCCGGCGGCCGACGCGATGGCAACCGCGCTGGCGCAAGCGGCGTTGGCCCGGCCGTTCGTACCGCTGGTCGCCAATGTGACCGCCGATGTGGTGACCGACCCCGACATGATCCGTCGCTTGCTCGTCGAACAGGTGACCGGCACGGTGCGCTGGCGCGAATCGGTGCTCAGGATGGCGGAACTGGGCGTTACCAATTTCGTCGAGCTGGGCGGCAAGGTGCTGGGGCCGATGGTCCGCCGGATCACGCCCGATGCGCGGATGCAGAGTGCTGCCGATATCGCGGGTGTCGAAGCGCTGGCGAAGGACTTATAATATCCTTTTCCCGGGTTGAGCCGGGCGAATCACCCAAGGCGGCCGGGGGTAGGGATTTCATCGCCAAGCCAGGCTCTCTCGCCCAGCGCCGGCTTCGCCGTCTCCCGCTCTCTCGTGCGGGAGCTTGAGCATAAAAAGGACGACAGCATGTTCGATCTTTCAGGCATGACAGCATTGGTCACCGGCGCTTCGGGTGGCATCGGCAACGCGGTTGCCAAGGCGCTGGCCGCACAAGGTGCTCGGGTCGCGCTGTCGGGGACTCGCGCCGAGGCACTTGAAGCCGTTCGCGCCGAAATTGGCGGCGATACCGTCATATTGCCGTGCAACCTTGCTGATGCCGCCGCTGTCGATGCGCTGGTGCCGCAAGCGATCGAAGCGCTCGGCCGGCTCGATATTCTCGTCAACAATGCCGGGGTGACGCGTGACAATCTTGCGCTGCGCATGAAGGACGAGGAGTGGGACATGGTGATCCGTGTCAATCTCGAAGCCGCCTTCCGCCTCGCCCGTGCCGCGCTCAAGCCGATGATGATGAAACAGCGTTTCGGTCGCATCATCTCGGTGACCTCGGTTGTTGGCGTCACCGGCAATCCTGGGCAGGCCAATTATGCGGCGTCCAAGGCCGGGTTGATCGGCATGTCTAAGGCGTTGGCGCAGGAAGTCGCCAGCCGTAACGTGACGGTCAACTGCATCGCGCCCGGCTTCATCACCTCACCGATGACCGACGCCTTGCCCGAAGCGCAGAAAACCGCGCTGACAGGGCGGATTCCGGCCGGGCGGCTGGGGGATGGTGCCGATGTCGCTGCCGGCGTGGTGTATCTCGCCTCGCGCGAAGCCGGCTATGTCACAGGGCAGACATTGCATGTGAATGGCGGGATGGCCATGATCTGAACCGGGCCCGGCACGCGCCATCACAGCCGGGCTCTTGTCTTGGCGGCCGCGTGCCGCTATCGCCGCAGAGCAAGCAACAACGCCAAAGTGCAATTGGAAAGAGGGATCCCATGAGCGACGTCGCCGACCGCGTTAAGAAGATCGTCGTTGAACATCTCGGTGTCGAAGCCGACAAGGTGACCAACGACGCCAGCTTCATCGATGATCTGGGTGCAGACAGTCTCGATACAGTCGAACTCGTCATGGCCTTCGAGGAAGAGTTTGCGGTGGAAATTCCTGATGATGCCGCCGAAAAGATCCTGACCGTGAAGGACGCCATCGATTTCATCGGCGCCAACCAAAAGGGTTGATGGTGCCTGTCGTGCCTGGGCCTTGCGGCCCGGTACGCCGATATTGATTTGGCAGACGGCCTTTCGCGGATATGCGAGAGGCCGTTTTGCATATAAAATATGAAGATTCATCAAGGTCCGGAACGGACGATCTGGGAAGGATAGGCTGCTGATGCGGCGCGTGGTGGTAACGGGTGTGGGGCTGGTGACGCCCTTGGGCTCGGATGTTGAAACGGTGTGGGCCAATATATTGGCGTCGAAATCGGGCGCTGGCACGATCACGCGTTTCGATGCGACCGATTATGCCTGCCGAATCGCCTGCGAAGTCATTCGCGGTGATGGCTCGGGGGTAACCTTCAATGCCGATACGCGCGTCGATTACAAGGTTCAGCGCCAGGTTGATCCGTTCATCACTTATGGCATCGATGCTGCCGGCCAGGCGCTCGAGGACGCCGGCTTGACCGACATGACGGAGGCGGAACGCTTTCGCGCCGGTTGCTCGATCGGGTCGGGAATTGGTGGCCTGCCGGGCATCGCGTCAGAATCGATCGTGCTGCACGAAAAAGGCCCGCGTCGGGTCAGCCCGCATTTCGTCCATGGCCGGCTGATCAACCTGATATCAGGCCAGGTGTCGATCAAATATGGCCTGATGGGGCCGAATCATGCGGTGGTCACTGCTTGTTCGACAGGGGCGCATGCCATTGGCGATGCCGCGCGGATGATCGCGCTCGACGATGCCGATGTGATGCTTGCCGGTGGTGCCGAAGGCGCCATCTGCCCGCTCGGGATCGCCGGTTTCTCGCAGGCCAAGGCGCTGTCGACCGGGTTCAACGATGATCCGACCCGGGGGAGTCGCCCCTATGACAAGGGCCGTGATGGCTTCGTCATGGGCGAAGGTGCCGGTGTTGTCGTGCTCGAGGAATATGAACGCGCCAAGGCGCGCGGTGCCAAGATCTATGGCGAAGTCATCGGCTATGGTCTGACCGGCGATGCCTATCATGTGACCGCGCCGCACCCCGAAGGCTCGGGTGCCTTCAGGTCGATGGCGATGGCGCTCAAGAAGGCCGGCCTCGCCCCGTCCGATATCGATTATATCAACGCCCATGGCACGTCGACGCCCATGGGTGATGAACTGGAACTCGGTGCCGTGCGCCGGCTGTTCGGCAGCGCCATTGATAGCGTGTCGATGTCATCGACCAAATCGGCGATCGGGCATCTGCTCGGCGGGGCCGGGGCAGTCGAATCGATATTCTGCCTGCTCGCCATGCGGGATCAGGTGGCGCCGCCGACACTCAATCTCGACGATCCGTCGGATGCCTGCATCGGTGTTGATTTGGTGCCGCATGTCGCCAAGCCGCGCCCGATCAAGGCAGTGCTCAACAACAGCTTCGGGTTCGGTGGCACGAACGCGACGCTGGTGATGCGGGCGGTGTGATGTCGCCCGCGCGAAGCCGCCGGGCATGAGGCGCAGCCCCGTCGTGGCGTTCGTCGCGCTGCTGCTGGTCATCGGCGGGCCGTTGCTGGTCGCGCCCTGGTTCGGTTGGGGCCGCAAGCCTGTCGGCGTCGTGATGCTCAGCGTACCCAAGGGGGCCACGCTGACCGCGGTCGCCGACGCGATGTACAAGAAAGGGCTGATCGATTCGCCGCGACAATTTCGCATGTTGGCGCGGCTGTTCGGCGGCGATGCTTCGGTGCAGGCCGGCGATTACCGGCTGCGCCGCGGCGATGCTTGGCGGACCTATTTGTGGGTCATGCAGAAGGGCCGGGTAGCAGCCGAACGTATCACCATCCCGGAAGGTCTGGCGTCGGTTCAGGTTGTTGACCTGCTCTCCCGTGAAAAACAGCTCGCCGGCCCGCTGAAAGTGCCTGCCGAAGGCAGCGTGCTGCCCGAAACCTATGATTTCACCGCCGGCGAACCACGCCAGAAGCTGGTGTCGCGCATGGAACGGGCGATGGCGACGACGCTCGCCGAACTCTGGGCGAAGCGCAGTGGGGCGACTGTCGTCAAATCCCCGCACGAGGCGATCATTCTCGCGTCGATCGTCGAAAAGGAAACCGGCAAGGCCGCCGAGCGCCGCATGGTCGCCGGTGTCTATTCGAACCGTCTGCGCATCGGGATGAAGCTCGATGCCGATCCGACGGTCATTTATCCGATCACGCAGGGGCGCCCGCTCGGTCGACGTATCCGCAGGTCGGAACTGTCGCAGGATAGCGGCTACAATACCTATCTCAAGCCGGGTCTGCCGGCCGGGCCGATCGCCAACCCGGGGCGTGCGAGTATCGCGGCGGTGCTTGATCCCGCCCCGACCAAGGCGCTGTATTTTGTTGCGGATGGCAGCGGCGGCCATGTCTTTGCGGACACGCTTGCCGAACATAATGCCAATGTCGCGAAATGGTTCGCTCTGCGCCGCCAGCGCGGCGAAATGTGAAGCCGCCGCAGGGCCAGCGCAGCGCCAGCAAGGCGCGGCGGCCGCAGGTGGTGCGCGACCGCAGCGGCAGCCGCGCGCCAAAGCACCGCGAAATCGGACTGGGCGGCATAATCGGCCGCATCGCCGCAGTGTTGTTGCTCGGCTGGAGCGGTGGCTTCCTGTGGTTCAGCCTGACCTTGCCCGATCCGGCGCCGATCGGCGTGCGCACCGACGCGGTAGTCGTGCTGACCGGCGGCAAGGGCCGCTTGAAGCGCGGCTTGGCGGTGATCGAGGCGGGCAGCGCCAAGCGCATGCTGGTCTCTGGGGTTGACCGCATCACGACGCGCAAGCAACTGGCAGCAGCAGCCGGCGTGAGAAAAGCCCGGCTCGACACCACCGATCTCGGCTATGAAGCGGTCGACACACGCTCCAATGCCGAAGAGACGATGCGCTGGGTGGCCAAGCATAATTTCACCTCGATCCGGCTGGTAACCTCGGCCGGGCACATGCGCCGTGCCCGGCTCGAACTCAGCCGGGTGTTGCCGCGCAGCATTGCCGTGCTTCCCGATGCCGTGCCTGTCGAGCCCAAGGCCCCATCGATTGCCGCCGAATACAGCAAATATCTGCTGCGCCGGGCGGCGCTGTCCATGGGCGAGGCATGACGATCATCGCATTTCTTCGGTCATGCCTGTTCACCGTCGTCTTCTATCTCGGCTCGGCGGTCACGGTGACCGGCGCCCTGCTCGCCGGGCTGGTGTCGCGCACCGGGCTTTATCTCGGCCCCAAGCTCTGGGCCGGCTGGTTCCTGTGGTGCAGCCGCTGGATCACCGGCGTGCGCATCAATGTCGAAGGGGAAATTCCGCCTGGCCCGCATCTTTTCGCCATCAAGCATGAATCGGCTTATGAAACGATTATGACGCTGTGGCTTTTCACTCGCCCGGCGGTAGTGATGAAGGCTGAATTGAAATCCATCCCGGTCTGGGGTGCGGCGGCGACGCGGCACGGCTCGATCTTTGTCGATCGCGACGGCTCGGCGGCGATGTTGCGTACCATGATGAAGGCGGCGCAGGCGGCGGCAAAAGATGGCCGGCCGGTGGTGATTTTCCCCGAAGGTACCCGCGTCGCGGTGGGGGCAATTCCGCCACTCGCTGCCGGCTTTGCCGGGCTTTACAAGATATTGAAGCTGCCGGTGGTGCCCGTCGCGCTCGACAGCGGCAGCGCCTGGCCCAAGGGTTTCATCAAGCGGCCGGGTATCGTTACTTTTCGTTTCGGCACGCCGATCCCGCCCGGCCTGCCGCGCGACGTGATCGAAGCACGCGTCCATGCTGCCATCAACACCCTGCAAGCCCCGGAGCGCATGCCCGTGAATTCTGTCGCATGAGCCGCCGTATTCCGCTGTGGCTGACCCTGGTGCCGCTAATCGCTGCCATCGGCCTTTATCATCTGCTCTGGCAGGGCTGGGCGCGTGATTTCGATGCAGTGGTGCGCAACTGGCTGCCGGCGACGCCGTTCGAGGTAACGGGCTTTCCCTATCGACTGGAAGCGGTGGTCGGCCACCCTGAATTGCAGGGCGGCGATGTGGTGCGCTTGTTTGCCAACGCGGCGCGGGCGCGCATAAACCGCGGCCCCTGGCAGGACGAACTTACGCTTGTCGGCGCCGATTATCCGCGTTTTTCGGCGATTGTCGGACCGGGCCTTGGCGCAAGTTTTTCGGGCAAATCGGCGTTGACCAGCATCAATGTCGAAGACGGCCGGCTGGTTCGCCTGTCGAGCGTCATCGAAGCCGCCAACGCGCGGCTGGGGTTTTCGCCGGTAAAGATTGCTGCCGACAGCCTGGAATTGCACCTGCGTGAACGCCAGCCCGATGCCAAGGCGCCCGAAAGCGCCACGCCGCCACCGCGCGGCCAGTTGGTGATCAGCGGCCAGCGCGTGCGCTTTGATGGCGGCGACGCGCTGACGCTGGCTGCCGACATGACGGTGATCGGCTCCGACCGGCTGACCGCCTATGATCGTTGGGTGACGACGGGTAGCATCGAATTGACCCGGGCCAGCTTGGCCGATGCCCATGGCGAGATCGCCACGATCACCGCCACCATCGTGCCGCTCGGGCGCCGCGCGCTGCGCTTTGCCGGCAGCATCGATACGGTATGCCCATTGGCGGTCAGCGCTGCATTCGACGGTCGGCCGGCACCGGTGGAAAAGCGGTTGCGGGCGCCACTGCGGCTGGCGTTCGAAGGTGAGCCTGGCACGATGCGGCTGGCACCGCCGCCGGTCGACCTGGCGCAGCGTCCGACGCGCGGCCAATTGCCGCCCTGCCCAAGGCTGCGCGGCACGATTTAGCGGCTTTTGCGCAACACTGTGACGCACAGCAACATTCATCGCCAATGAAGGGCTTTCCTATAACCTTCAGCTATGCTTTTGCCATCAAATTGAAATGGAGCGGCACCGCTGTACCGGGAATAGAAACATTCCAGGGCCAAGGGCTGGCCCAAACCCAAGGGCAGGGGAAAAACACATGATTTCGGCCAAGACGATGCGATTGATCTATCTTGCCAGCGCGTCGAGCCTGGTGATGACTCCGGCGCTCGCGCAGGCGCAGCAGGTGGCGGGCACTTCTGTCAGCAAGGCGGAAACCGCCAAGGTGGCGGAAGAAGTCATCGTCGTTGTCGGCAGCCGTATCGGCAATGCCAATATTGCCGGGGCGCTGCCGGTGTCGGTGCTGAATGAGGAACGCATCGCTGCGGTCGGCAGCGTGTCGGGCGATGACCTGTTCCGCTCCATTCCCCAGGCTGGCGACGTACAGTTCCAGGAAGCTCGCACCACCGGCAACCTCAACGATGCGCGCGGCGACAACGCCTCGATCAACCTGCGCAGCGTCGGCACCGGCAATACGCTGGTTTTGCTCAACGGCCGCCGCATGATCCTGACGCCTGGCACCCAGACCGAAAATTTCGTGCCGGTGCAGACGGCCAATACCAATTCAATCCCGGTCGGTGGTATCCGCCGCCTTGAAATCCTGCGCGATGGCGCCGGGGCCATCTATGGCGCCGATGCCGTCGCCGGGGTCGTCAACGTCGTGCTGGATGACCGGTTCACCGGCCTGCGGCTCGATGCGCGTTATGGCTTTGCCGATGGCACCAACGAAACCACCGTGGGCGGCAAGGCTGGGATCGAAACCAAGTCTGGCGGCCATTTCAACATTTCGGCCAGCTATACCCACCGCACCCCGTTGCTGGCGAGCGAGCGCGATTTCGCCGCGAGCGAAGATCATCGTGCCGCGCTCGACGGCACGTTGTGGCAGGGCGATACGGCGTTCGACAACCGCTCGACCTCGTCGCCCTGGGGCAGCTTCACCACCATTCCGGTGTCGACCGTACGCCAGGGCGCCGCGACCTTGACGACGAGCGGCGTTTTCCACATCGAACCTGTCGGCAACACTGCGGCCGGCTGCTCCAGCACGACCCTGCCCGGCGCCCTGTGCGTGCGTTCGGGGACCATCACGGGCGCGACGGACCGTGTGCTGCGCTATGATGAAAACCCTGATCGTTCGATCCGCGGCGGGCTTGATCGCATAAACGCCTTCGCGAACTTCAAGCAGCCGATCGGCGATGTCGAACTGTTCGGCGAAGCCGGCTATTATCATGCTGAACTCGAAGGCCAGCGCGAACAATCGGCGCCGATTTCGAGCGCGGTGATCTCCATCCCGGCCAACAGCTATTACAACCCTTTCGGCCCGACGACGCTCAATGGTGTCGCCAATCCCAACCGGCTGGCCAATCTGACCGGCGTGCCGACTGCCGGCCTGCCG
>CAJAHV010000189.1 GCA_903939555.1 uncultured Alphaproteobacteria bacterium
AAAAGCTGGTCGTCGCTGATCTTCGATGTCGTCGCTTCATGCTCGATGATCGCCGAAGGATTGCGCACTTCGATATAGGGCACGGTGTGCGCGCCGCACTCGGCCCCGAGCAGCAGCGAGTCGCACTGCGTATGGTTGCGCGCGCCCTCCGCCGATGCCGCGATGCGCACCAGGCCGCGATAGGTGCCCTGCGAGCGCCCGGCCGAAATGCCCTTGGAAACGATGGTCGATTTGGTCCCTTTGCCGAGATGGATCATCTTGGTACCGGTATCGGCCTGCTGGCGGTTGTTGGTCACTGCCACCGAATAGAATTCGCCGACCGAATCCTCGCCCGACAGTACGCAGCTCGGATATTTCCAGGTGATGGCGCTGCCGGTTTCGACCTGGGTCCAGCTGACCTTTGACCGCTTGCCGAGGCAATTGGCGCGCTTGGTGACGAAATTATAGATCCCGCCGACGCCATTGGCATCGCCTGGATACCAGTTCTGCACCGTCGAGTATTTGATCTCGGCATCATCGAGCGCCACCAGTTCGACCACCGCGGCGTGCAGTTGGTTTTCATCGCGCATCGGCGCCGTGCAGCCTTCGAGGTAGCTGACGTGCGAACCCTTGTCGGCAATGATCAGCGTACGTTCGAACTGGCCGGTGTTGGCGGCATTGATCCGGAAATAGGTGGAAAGCTCCATCGGGCAACGCACGCCCTCGGGAATGTAGACGAAGGTGCCATCGCTGAAGACCGCCGAGTTGAGGCAGGCAAAATAATTGTCATGCTGCGGCACGACGCTGCCCAGCCACTTCTTCACCAGATCAGGGTATTCCTTGACGGCTTCGCTGATCGAGCGAAAAATCACCCCGGCTTTTTCCAGCTCGGCACGGAAGGTCGTGGCGACTGACACACTGTCGAACACGGCATCAACGGCGATGCGGCGCGAGCCTTCGACGCCGGCGAGCATTTCCTGTTCGGCGATGGGAATGCCCAGCTTTTCATAGGTGCGGCGGATCTCGGGGTCGAGTTCATCCAGCGAACCGATGGTCGGCTTGGACTTGGGGGCGGCGTAATAATAAGCGTCCTGATAATCGATCGGCGCAATGTCGAGCTTGGCCCAATCGGGCGTCTCCATCGTCAACCAACGCCGATATGCCTTCAGGCGCCAGTCGAGCAGCCACTGTGGCTCGGCTTTCTTGGCTGAAATATAGCGAACCGTATCTTCATTGAGCCCCTTGGGCGCCATTTCCGATTCGATGTCGGTGCTGAAACCCCATTTGTAGGTGGCCAGATCGGCCACGGCGGCGCGCGCTTCGGCATCCTGTACTGGTTCGGCTGCGATTGCGTTGCTGTTGTCGGTCATGCCACCACCTCACCCGCCGACACGGCCGGCACAAGCCGCCGCGCCGTCGCAGGCACCAGAAGATCGGCCAGTGTCACTGCCGCCAGCGCAGCGCGCACGGCCTGGTTGATCGGCCCCCAATGGCCGCGCACCGTGCAATGGCCCTCGATGGCGCAATCATGCGTTTCCCCCGACAGGCAGTTGGTCAGCGCGATTGGCCCGTCTACGGCTTCGACGATGGCCGCAACGCTGATCAGCGCGGCATCGCGCGCCAGCGCAAAGCCGCCAGCGACCCCGCGTGAAGCGGTCAGCAAGCCGGCCCGCGCCAGCGTACCCATCAGCTTTGCGACCGTCGGTGCCGGGATCGCCGTTGCTTCAGCAACGCGCGCCGCCGACAGCCGCGCCGATGGCTCGCGCGCCGCCGCTGTCATCACGACCACGGCATAATCGGCAAGATTGGTCAGACGGATCAAGCGGCACCCTTAAAGCGGAGCGAATTTGTCCGGCTTATGTGGGGCGCGGGGGGATGCTGTCAACAGATGAAACGCGACAATACGGTGAACCGCCAATCCGCCTGAACCGCGCGATATTTGCGCGACAGCGGTTTCGGCGACACTCAACAGACGCGCTTGTCCGATCGCCCGACTGCGCGTGCCGACATGAGAGAGTTGTTCGTTACCCGAAGGGCGGGTTGCGCACCACCACGGCCGCGTTGAGCACACCAGCAAAGGCCACCCAGGCGAGATAGGGCAACAACAGAAATGATGCGGTGCGCGAATACCGCCAGCACTTGACGATCAGCAGTGCCACCGATGCCCACAGGAACCAGACTTCGACAGCGGCGATATCGGGACGTTGCAGGCGGAAGAAGATGAAGCTCCACAGCAGATTGAGCGAGCCATTGAAAGCATAGAGGCCAAGCAGGCCGTCAGCGCTCTCCCGGTCGGGCGCCGCTATCCAGGCCGTTGCTGCCGACATGGCGCTGAGTGCGAAGATCAGCGTCCATGCCGGTCCGAATGCCATGTCGGGCGGCGCCCAGGGCGGTTGTTCGAGCGAGCGATACCAGGGGCCGAGCTGGGTTATGGTGGCGCCCAACGCTGCAATGAACGCCGTTGCCAGCGCCGCCACCGATGCTGGCAGTAACCATCGACCGACAATCATGAGAACCCCCTCACCGGCATCGCATCAGGTCCGGGCGCTGCTGTTCGCCGGCGGACCAGCCTTGCCTCCCGAAAACAATGCGCCGAACAACTGCTTGGTATCCTTGATGAAAATTCTGACGTGCGCCATGGGCTTCTTGCGCACCAGTTCCTTGTTCATATAGGATTCCCAGGTCAGTTGCTGGATATCGGGATCCTCGCACAGCTTGACGAAGCGTTCGCGCATGTTGTCGCTGCGATACCAGAACCATTGCATGATACCGAGCACCATGAAGACCTTGCCATGTGCCTTCATGAATTTCTTGCGCGCAGTCTTCAGCGCGGCAGGATTACCGGTGCGCAGCAGCTCAGCAGCCGATTCCGCCGCCAGCCGGCCGGCCGTCATCGCATAATAAATGCCTTCGCCCGAAGCCGGCGCCACCACCCCGGCGGCATCGCCGGCGACGATGACATCCTTGCCGTTGTCCCAGCGCTTGCGGGGTTTGAGCGGGATCGGCGCGCCTTCGACACGAATGGTCTTGAACGCGTCGAGCCCGGTCTGTTCACGCAGCCGCGCCACGGCATCGCGCATGGCGAAGCCCTTGACCGCGCTGCCAACACCCACGCTGGTCTTGTCGCCATGCGGGAAGATCCAGGCATAGAAATCCGGCGACAGATTGCCCTGATAGTAGATATCGCAACGACCGCCTTCGAAGCCGCGAAAGCCTTCCGGCGGCGATTCGATGACTTCGTGATAGGCTGAAACGAACGGTACTTTTTCATTGGCCGGCAGCGCAGCACGGGCCACCGCCGAATTGCCGCCATCACAGCCGATGACGACCCGCCCGCGTACCTTTACCGGGGCACCGCCGCGTGGCGCATCCTTGGGACGATAGCAGACGACGGCGGTGCCATCGGCGTCGCGTTCGAGCGCTTCGAATGTCCCGTCGATGCGCGTCGCGCCATTGGTGGTCGCGCGCACCCGCAGGAACTCGTCGAAAACTTCGCGATCAACGAGGCCGACGAACCCGTCACCAACCGGCATGTCGACCGCCTTGTTCGACGGCGCGACCATGCGCGCCGAGGTGGCGCGCGCACACAATTGTTCGAGCGGGACCTCGAAGTCCTTGAGCAGTCGCGGCGGCACGGCGCCGCCGCACGGCTTGATGCGTCCGGCGCGATCGAGCAGCAGCACCTTGCGCCCGGCCCGCGCCAGATCATCGGCGGCCGTGGCGCCCGATGGGCCACCACCGACAATGATGGCGTCGAATGTTTCGATCATGCGATGGCCTTCCCGTGAATAATTGATTTATTATCGGCATTGAGGCGGAGCGCAAGCAGCGCCGCCACCATGAACATCACCGCTTCGATGGCGAACACGGTTTCAAAGGCCGGGCCGTCGGCGCCATAGTAATGCCGCCCGGCATCCACTGCGCTGGCTCCGAAAAAGCCGCCGATGCCGAAGGCGGCAGCCTGGGCGGCACCCCATAGCCCCATGCGAATCCCTTCATGCCCCGAACTCTTGCCGTCGACCCCGCCGCGACCGGCGAGATCGAGCATCGCGCCGATGGCCGCCACGGCAAAGACGCCGTTGGCAAAGCCGAGGAAGAACACCGTCGGCGCCAGCGGCCAGCCCGGGCCGACCGTTGCCGCCAGGGCGAGCGCCGCCAGCGCCAGCGCCGAACCGATGCAGCCGCCGACGATCCAGCGCCGCAGTTTCAGCCCGGCTTTCCCACCGAAGCCATGGCCGCCGATGCCGACGAGAATCATGCCGAGCAACACGCCCTGATGCTGGGTTCCCGACAGCGACGTCGATTGACCGGGCGTCAAGCCGAAGATCAGCCCGGCAAAGGGTTCGAGGATCAGGTCCTGCGTGGAATAGGCGAGCATCGAGACGAAGACGAAAATGCTGAACAGCCGCGTCACCGGGTCGTCCCAGATGCCGCGCAGCGCCGCGCCGAATGGCACTGCCGGCGACCGTTCGGCGGCGGCAACCGGCGCGGCAAGGCCTTCTATGCCGGTGACGGCGATGCAGGCGATGATGAAAGCGCTGCCGGCGACACCCAGCGCCACCGCCAGCAGCCGATCCGGCGAAAACGGCTGCGGGTTGGCGCTGAGCGGCGGATCGAGCAGGGCACCGGCGATGCCCGCGGTGATGACAATGCCGAGGATCATCATGATCCAGGTCAGCGAGGCCGCCGCCGGGCGCCGCGCTGGCGCCGTGCGGGTGGCCAGCAGCGCCAGCAACGACGTGCCCGCTGCGCCAACACCGCCGCCGATCATCGCATAGGCGAGCACCGACAATCCCAGCGCGAGGTCGTGCCGGTCGGCCAGCATGATGGTGGCCTGGGTCGCGAGTACCCCGCCGAGCGCCAGCACCGCCATGCCGCCAATGATCCAAGGCGTGCGCCGCCAGCCGGAATCGGAGCCATGGCCCCATTTCGGCCGGCTGAGCTGCACGGCATAGTGAAACGCCACCAGCCCGGCAGGCAACGCTGCTGCCTGGGCGTATTCGACCACCATCACGCGGTTGAGCAGCGAGGTTGCCAGCATGACGATGGCGCCGATGGCGCTTTGCACCAGCCCGAGCCGGGCGATCCCGAGCCAGCCGAGTGGCGGCAGCATGGCGCCCGACGTCATCATCCCAGTGCCCGCAGGCCGAATGCTGCCGCCAGCATGCCGAGCACATAAAGCGAGGTGCCGGTGGCGTTGTAAAAGGGTGCGCATTTGGCCGGGTTGGACAACAGCCGCTGCATCAGCAGAAACTGCGCCGCAATCGACAAGATGACCAGTACCGCCGATGGTTTGGCGCCCCAGTGCGACAGCAGCACGGCGACAACCAACTGCGGCACCGCCATCGTGTAGCAGGCCAGCAGCGCCGCGCGGCGTTCCCCGAGCAATATAGGCAACGAGCGCACGTTCGATACGCGATCGCCTTCTACTGCCTTGAAATCATTCAACACCATGATCCCATGCGCGCCTGCGGCGTAGAGCGCCAGAATGACAAGGATGCGCGGTTCGGGCAACCCGCCGACCATCGCCGCAGCGCCGGTGAACCAGGTCAGCCCTTCATAAGCGGCAGCGCAAACGCCCGGGCCCCACCAACCATTCGCCTTGGCGCGGATCGGCGGCGCCGAATAGATCCAGGCGAGGAAAACCCCAAGCACGGTGGCAGCACCCACGACTGGATTGATTGCCCAGCCGACGAACAGCGAAATGATCGTGCCGCCAATGGCAATGCCCAGCCCCCAGCGACCGGCGATTCTTCCCGACGGAATCGGGCGCTTGGGTTCATTGATTGCATCGACATGACGGTCGAACCAGTCATTGATCGCCTGGCTGTTGCCGCAGACAAGCGGACCGGCCAGTAGCATACCGGCTATCAACAGCCCCCAGCGATCAGCCAGCGGAACGCCGGAAGATATCACTCCGCACATGAAGGCCCACATCGGCGGAAACCAGGTCACCGGTTTCATCAACTCGAGCACGTCGCGTGGGCGTGGGATGCCGCGTGACGTCAATTCAAGTGCGGCCCCGACCATTTGTGTAAGCTAGACTTGACAGTTTGGGGCGTCAACGCGGCGCACGCGCCTAAGACGATTTTACGTCGCGGTCCCGCTCGAATCGCTATCGGACAGGTTGCCGAGGCCATGGCGGTGCAGCTTGGAATAAAGACTTTGCCGTGACAGGCCGAGAATTTCCGCTGCCGACGCCCGATTGTCGGCGGTGAAGGCCAGTGCTGCTTCGATACACAGCCGCTCGATGCGATCAGTTGATTCGCGCACGATGTCTTTCAACGGCATGCGGCCCACCAGATCGGCCAGTTCATTGGCCGAGCGCGCCACGGCTGCGGTGCCGGCGGCCGGCCCGCGCGCGGCAACCGGACGCAGCGAAAAACCGTGCCGCACCGCCCCGGCATCGACGACAGTGACGGCGGTTACCTTGACGCCGGTTTCAGCTGCCGCGTTATTGCGAACCACGGTTTCGAACGCGTGCACGCTGCCCGAACTGCTCAATCGCGCTGCCATGGCGGCAAGACCGATACCCGGCTGGCCGACAAATCGCGCCAAGGCCTCGCCGCGCAGATCACTGGTCCGGGCCAGCCCGACCAGATCGAGAAAGGCGCCGTTGCCGGCGAGAATGCCCAGCGCCGCATCGGTCAGCACAAACGCATCGGGCACGCGTTCCAGCGCTGCCACCAGCGGCCGTTCTGCCACCAGGTCGATCGCGCCAGCGAGCAACTGCAGGCGCACGAGCAGGGCCCGGTTCTGATCCTGCCGGTACAAGGTCGCGGATAATTGGCATGGCCGGCCATCGGTCAATCGCACGCCGACCGGCCGCCGGTCCTGTGCCGCAGCAATGGCGTGCAGCAGATTGAGCGCCACGTCGCGGTCGTCGGGGCTGATGAGCGCGGTCAGCGCCCGACCATTCGGCGGTGCCCTGTCTGCCCCGGCCAAAGTCGCCGCCGCCGGGTTGGCATCGGTAATCACCAGGGTCAGCGCATCGACCAGCAGGATCGGATCGGTTGCCGAATCGAACAACAGTCGGTTGCGCGCTTCGGCAGCATGCAGCCGCAGCGCATCGCGTTCGCTTGCCTGCTGGGCGCGCAGCGCACGCTGCTGGACCAGCATGAGTGCCCGCATGTCGCGTCCGACCGCAAGCAGCCCGCCTGTGTCATCGATCCGAACAGCGCGATACCGCATGGGCAGGTCACCCCCCGGAACCGAGTGGGTGACCTGCCGCCAGCGCCCCGGCTCTTCTATACCAGCGGCCAGTGCTGCCAGTTTTTCGGTATCCCCTGGATTGACGGTATCGCGCCAGGCGCGACCCACCCAGGATTCGATAGCGAGCCCCGAAAGGTCGCTGTTGCCGAGCACGACTCCGCGAATGATGCCGCCGCTGTCGATATTGAGCAGCAGGTCACAGGCGGCAACCAGTGCCGCCACAGCGGTCGAGGCCGCCAGTGGGGCAAGCCCAGCATCGCCCGGTGGAAAAAATCTACCGTGCAACACGGAAGCAGGGGCATCCATTGCCATCAGCCCCTTTGCGCCAGCGCGACCGAACCGGCGCGCAACCTTACCGCCAGCAGGCGCTCGGCAACGGCAACCGCAGCCTCGGCATCGGCGGCGGTTGCGTCGGCACCGACCTGCTCCGCCAGAGCTGGATCGGCAACAAAAACCCGGCCGCCGACCATGACGATGATGTCGGGATTGCGCGACGCGCGGCGCAGGGCGGCGATGGTGGCAGGAAGCATTTCCAGATGGCGTTCGACACTTATTGTCAGGCCAACGATGTCATAGTTGCGCGCTGCGACATGTTCTTCCAGCCCGGCCAAATCTGTCGTTGGCGCGTTCCAGGTCTGCCAGCCGGCACGACGAAAAAACTCCTCGACCAATGCGGCACCAAAGCCATGCTGCTCACCCGGGGCTGGCGCGAAGAAGGCGCGCCGGGCGCTCGCCCCCGATGGCGCCGACCAGGGCCCAAACGTCGAAAGCGCCTGCAATACTTCCTGCAGGCGCCACAGGCCCATCGTGACATCGAAGTAATCACAGGCATCGCTGTCCCACCACGCGCCAAGCCGACGCGCCGCCGGGGCGAGCAAATCCAGATAGATGGTTTCTACAGGCACCCCACCGGCCAGCAGCGTATCGACTCGGTCGAGCAGGCCGCGCACTTCGTCAGTCAACGCGGCGGCGGCGAACTGTTCGGCAGCGCCCGCCGGAACCGCTGCGCGGTTAACGCCAGTGTCGGACAAATTGTCGCTGTGCGGCATCCGCAACCGCGGCAGGTTATTGCTGTGCGGTGCCCGCAATCGCGGCAGGATTTCCGTTTCGATAACACGGGCCAGCGCTTGCGGGCTGTCGGCCGCCGGGGCCCGCATGGTCGAACGCCAGGCCTTGTCCCAGCCCCGGCTGGCGGCGATGCGCGCTTCGCTGATGATGTCGAAAATGTTCGTCATGCGATCAGACTGGGCAAACCGGTGCACCGCTGCCAGCACCGAGCCGGTTCATGGTGTTGCCGCCCGCCATTATCGCTTCGCCGTCTGACATTGCCGACGTCTTTCTCTCTCTGCCCGCGAGACTGCATCTGCGCAGAAGCATGATAGTCCAAACACCATTGGCGTAAAGTCAGGTTGACACAAGGGGCCTCGGTGTTAGGTTTCGGGACTTGGGGAGATACCGGGTGAATTCGCGTTCAAGCGTTACCGAAAAGGCCTTGGCTGCACGGCCACTCTACACGCCCGAGCAACGGGAACGGCGCGACGCATCGCCCTGGACGCTCGTGCAGGGCATCCTTGCTCCCGTCCAATTCCTGATCTTTGGGGTCAGCCTGTATCTCGTACTCAACTACCTGCGCACCGGTGCGTATCACGATGCCGCAGTCTGGTCTGTCGTGGCAAAAACCATGGCCTTGTATACCATCATGATAACGGGGGCGATCTGGGAGAAGGTTGTTTTTGGCAAATATCTGTTTGCAGACAGTTTTTTCTGGGAAGATGTGTTTTCGATGCTCGTCATCGCGCTGCACACCGCCTACCTCGTGGCGCTGTTCACCGGCAGCCTGACCGACCGGGAGTTGATGTTTCTCGCCCTGGCCGCCTATTTCACTTATGTAATCAACGCTGGCCAGTTCATCTGGAAACTGCGCATGGCACGACTTGAAGCACCGCCCGCCAAACCGGGCGCCGGCGATCAGACAGTCGCCGCATGACCGTGGCAACAGCATCCAGAACCGCCGACGCGCTGCCGATCCTGCGGGAACGTGGCCAGCGTGAAGTTTTTTGCGGCCTCACCGGTATCATCTGGTTGCACCGCAAGGTTCAGGACGCGTTTTTTCTGGTCGTCGGCAGCCGCACCTGTGCGCACCTGCTGCAATCGGCAGCCGGGGTCATGATCTTTGCGGAGCCGCGTTTCGGCACGGCGATCATCGAAGAACGCGATCTCGCCGGCCTGGCGGACGCCAATGAAGAACTCGACAAGGTCGTTCGCCAATTGCTGGCCCGCCGGCCGGAGATCAAGCTGCTGTTTCTTGTCGGCAGTTGCCCCAGCGAGGTCATAAAGCTCGATCTTGGCCGCGCCGCGCAACGGCTCAACGGCAGCTATCCGGGCGTCAAGATTCTCAATTATTCGGGGAGCGGCATCGAAACCACCTTCACGCAAGGGGAGGACGCCTGCCTCGCCGCGCTGGTTCCTGAAATGCACGAAGAGCCGGCCGAACAATTGCTCGTTGTCGGCGCGCTGCCCGACGTGGTGGAAGACCAGTTCCGCCGTCTGTTTGCCGAACTCGGGATTGCCCGCGTCGAAACCCTGCCACCGCGCCGCGCCAAGGACCTGCCGGGTATCGGTCCCGGGACTCGTTTTCTGCTGGCGCAACCCTTTCTGGGAGACACGGCCCGCGCGCTCGAAACACGCGGAGCGGTGCACCTGCCCGCCATGTTCCCGTTCGGTGCCGAGGGAACCACGGCCTGGCTGCACGCGGCGGCGCAGGCTTTCGGCATCGATGAAATGCATTTCCGCGCCGTCGTGGCGCCCGGGCGGGAACGCGCCAAGCGCGCGCTGGCGCACCATGCCGAACGGCTGGCCGGTAAGTCGATCTTCTTCATGCCCGATTCCCAGCTTGAAATACCGCTGGCGCGCTTCCTGTCCGCCGAACTCGGCATGAAGATCATCGAAGTCGGCACGCCCTATCTGCATCGCAGCCATCTCGCCGATGATCTGGCGGCACTGCCTGCCGGCGTGCAGATTTCTGAAGGGCAGGATGTCGACAAGCAACTCGATCGCGTCCGCGCGGCGCGGCCCGACCTGACCGTTTGCGGCCTTGGCCTCGCCAACCCGCTCGAGCGCGAGGGCCTGTCGACAAAATGGGCGATCGAGTTGGTGTTTTCGCCGGTCCATGGCTTTGAACAGGCCGGTGACCTGGCGGAACTGTTCGCGCGGCCGCTTGTCCGCCGCGACAAGTTGATGGTGTAGGCCATGCAATTGACCGTCTGGACCTATGAAGGCCCGCCCCATGTCGGGGCGATGCGGGTGGCGACAGGCATGAAGGGGCTGCACTATGTGCTGCACGCGCCGCAGGGCGATACCTATGCCGACCTGTTGTTCACGATGATCGAACGGCGCGGCGAACGACCGCCAGTCACTTACACCACCTTTCAGGCGCGTGATCTGGGCACCGATACCGCCGAGCTGTTCCAGTCCTCGGCACGCGATGCTTATGAACGTTTCAAGCCGCAGGCGATGATCGTCGGCGCCTCGTGCACCGCTGAACTGATCCAGGATGATCCCGCCGGGATGGCGCTGACCATGGGTCTGCCATGTCCGATCATCGCGCTTGACCTGCCGAGCTATTCCCACAAGGAAAATTGGGGCGCTGCCGAAACCTTTTACCAGATCGTCCGCCAACTCGCCGACAAGACCCGCACCGCGCCGCCGCGCGACGGCCGCCGGCTGCGCGCCAATCTGCTCGGGCCGACAGCCTTGGGTTTCCGCCACCGGGACGATATCGTCGAAGTGCGGCGGTTGCTGTCTGATCTTGGCATTGATGTGCATGTCTGCGCGCCGATGGGCTCGACTCCCGCCGATATCGCCGGGTTGGGTGAAGCCGATTTCAATGTCGTGCTTTATCCCGAGATCGCCCATGAAGCGGCGCGCTGGCTCGAAAAGAATTTCGGCCAGAAGTTTACCAAGACCATACCGATCGGCGTCAACGCCACCCGCGAATTCATCGCCGAAGTCTGCGCCATCGCCGATATTGCCGTGCCGGCCGATCCCGATGCGGGCCGCATGCCCTGGTGGTCACGTTCGGTCGATTCGACCTATCTCACCGGCAAGCGCGTCTTCATCTTCGGCGACGCCACCCACGCCGTGGCCGCAGCGCGGATTGCTAGCGAGGAGCTGGGGTTCCAGGTCGTCGGACTCGGATGCTACAATCGTGAATTCGCGCGCGATATCCGTAACGCGGCCGCGAAATATGGCGTAGAACCGCTGATCACTGATGATTATCTGGCTGTCGAGGAAGCGATTGCCGCCGCTAATTGCGAACTGGTCCTCGGCACCCAGATGGAACGCCATATCGCCAAGCGGTTGCGCCTGCCGTGCGCGGTGATTTCGGCTCCCGTCCATGTTCAGGATTTCCCGGCGCGGCACAGCCCGCAAATGGGTTTCGAAGGTGCGAATGTCATTTTCGACACCTGGGTCCACCCGCTCGTGATGGGGCTGGAAGAACATCTGCTGACGATGTTCCGCGACGATTTCGAATTTTCGGATGCCAATGGTCCCAGCCATCTCGGCCCGGGCGCGGCGCCGATTTTGGCGAGCCACCCGGATCAGGAAGTGCCGGCGACGGGCAGCGCCTTGTCCGGGATGCCCGACGCCAAGGCGGAAGAACCTGCCTCGGGTTCGGCCGGCGCCGGTCAGGCAGAAGCCAGTGGCTGGTCCGCCGACGCCACGCGAGAGCTGATGAAGATACCCTTTTTCGTCCGCAACAAGGCAAAACGAAATACCGAACGCTACGCTGCCGAAAAAGGCGTGACGGCGATCGGGGTCGAAACGCTATATGAAGCCAAGGCCCATTATGCGCGCTGAAACACCTGATTCGAACGGGATTGGACCGGCCGTCCGCGTTGTCATCATCACGCTCGACAATCATTTGTCGGGTGCCATCGAGCGGGCGCGAGCGCGTTTCGAACGTGAACAGCCGGGCGTTTCGATCGGCTTTCATGCCGCCGCGGATTGGGAATGCCAGCACAAGCTGGAAGCCGCCCGCGCCGATGTCGCCCGGGGTGACATCATCCTGACCAGCATGATCTTTCTGGAAGACCAGATTCGCGCCATCAAGCCCGCGCTCGAAGCCCGGCGCGAACAATGCGACGCGATGGTCAATCTCATGTCGGCGTCCGAAATCGTCAAGCTGACCCGCATGGGCGATTATCGCATGGATGCGCCGCCCAAGGGCCCGCTCGGCTGGTTGAAGAAGCTGCGCGGATCATCGAAGGAAGGCGCGCCCAACAGTGGCGCCGCCCAGATGGCGGTGTTGCGCCGGCTGCCCAAGCTGTTGAAATTCGTGCCGGGCACCGCGCAGGACGTTCGCGCCTATTTCCTGACGCTGCAATATTGGTTGGCAGGTTCGGACGACAACGCCTTTTCGATGGTTCGCGCGCTGGTTGACCGGTATGCTGCCGGGCCTCGCGTTGCCTTGCGCAGCGCTGCCAGGGCCGAAGCGCCGAGGGATTATCCCGACGTTGGTGTCTACCACCCCGACATGAAGGAGCGCCTCAGCCCGCGTCTGTCCGATTTGCCGACGAAGCGCACGTCGGGCGGTACGATCGGGTTGCTGCTGCTGCGTTCTTATGTGCTGGGCAAGGATGCCAATCACTAT
The DNA here is from genome assembly GCA_903939555.1 of uncultured Alphaproteobacteria bacterium. Taxonomy (GTDB): domain Bacteria; phylum Pseudomonadota; class Alphaproteobacteria; order Sphingomonadales; family Sphingomonadaceae; genus Sandarakinorhabdus. The sequence continues at coordinate 12,845 of CAJAHV010000189.1, forward strand.
GACGGCGTCATCCGGGCCCTTGAGGCGCGTGGGCTGAACGTCATTCCGGCCTTCGCCGGCGGGCTCGATGCACGGCCAGTGCTCGACGAATTGTTCATGGAGGATGGCAAGACGACTGTTGACGCCGTCGTCAATCTGACCGGGTTCAGCCTTGTCGGTGGGCCTGCCTATAATGACGCCAAAGCCGCCGAAGCGGTGCTTGCCAAGCTCGATCGCCCTTACATCGCGGCCCACCCGGTGGAATTCCAGACGCTGCAGGCCTGGGGTGCCAACAAGCAAGGGCTATTGCCGCTCGAATCGACCATCATGATCGCCATTCCCGAACTTGATGGCGGTACCACGCCAATGGTGTTCGGTGGCCGCTCGGACGGCAGCGATGCCCCCTGCACCGGCTGTTCGCGGCGCTGCACCTGGCCGGTCGGCGGTGCGGTGCGCGCCATGCAAAGCTGCCCCGAACGCGCCGAAGCGCTGGCGGCGCGCATGGCAAAGCTGGTGGCGTTGCGTCGCGCGCAGGAAAGCGAGCGGCGCGTCGGCATCGTGCTGTTCAACTTCCCGCCCGGTGGCGGCGCCGCGGGCACGGCACAATTCCTCGCCGTTTTCGAATCGCTGCATGCAACTCTCAAGCGGCTCAAGTCCGAAGGCTATGCCGTCGATGTGCCGGCGACCGCTGACGAGGTGCGTATCCGCATCCTTGCCGGCAATGCCGGGCGCTATGGCACCGAAGCCAATGTCCATGCCCATGTGGCGGCGGAAACCATTGTCGCCAATGAGCCTTATCTCAAGGAAATCGAGGCCGAATGGGGCCCGGCACCGGGCAAGCTGCAGGCCGATGGCCAGTCGGTGTTCATTCTGGGGGCGCAATTCGGCAATGTCTTCATCGGCATCCAGCCGGCGCTGGGCTATGAAGGCGATCCGATGCGGCTGTTGTTCGAAGGGCGTTTTGCCCCGACGCACGCCTTCATGGCTTTTTATCGCTGGCTGCGGGATGACTTTAAGGCGCATGCCGTGCTGCATTTCGGCACTCATGGCAGCCTGGAATTCATGCCCGGCAAACAGACCGGGCTGACCGAAAGCTGCTGGCCGGAACGCCTGATCGGCGATCTGCCCAATATCTATCTCTACGCCGCCAACAACCCGTCGGAAGGCGTCCTCGCCAAACGGCGTTCGGCGGCGACGTTGGTGTCCTATCTCACGCCGGCGCTGACCAATTCCGGGGTCTACAAGGGGTTGGCCGATCTCAAGGCCACCGTCGAACGCTGGCGCAGCGCCGAGCCGGGCAGCGACGAAATCGCGCCGCTGGCCGACGTCATCACGGAGCAGGCGACGGCGCTCGACCTTGATGGCAGCGACATCGCGGCGCTCGCTGCCAAAATCTACGAAATCGAACGCGAACTGATCCCGCAGGGGCTGCATGTCGCGGGCCAGGCCGCGACTGTCGAGGAACGCATCGACATGCTGGCCGCCGTGGCGGCGACGCGCGAAGATATGGTTTCGCGCGCTACCATCGAGGCGATCGTTGCCGGCACCGGGATTGCCGACACGCCGCTGCTAAAGGAACTGGCGGCACTCAACACCGCGCTGGCGACCAACCATGAGCTGGATGGCCTGATGCACGCGCTGGCAGGCAAATATGTCCGACCGGTGTCGGGTGGCGACATCCTGCGCGCGCCGGAGATCCTGCCGACCGGGCGCAATATCCATGGTTTCGATCCGTTCCGCCTGCCGAGTGCCTTTGCCGTCAAGGATGGTGCCGCCCAGGCCGAACGCATTGTCCAGCGCAGCCTCGCTGATTCGGGGCACATGCCCGAAAC
>CAJAHV010000190.1 GCA_903939555.1 uncultured Alphaproteobacteria bacterium
CGGCAATCGTACCGGGCGGTTGTACGCTGGATCATCCACCCCATCCGACCAGCCATCATCGGGGCGCAACCAGCGCCAGGGCAGACGGGTTGCAGGCGCCGCCAGCCGATCGGGGCGCAGCAGCGCGGCGCGAATCGGCCAGACCCCCAGCGGCGTGGCGCCATCGCCCTCGCGCTTTTCATGGGCCGCAATCGCGCCGCTCTTGCCAAAAGCGGCGGGGACGGTTTCGCCAAAGCCGGTGACCGTGCCGGCGGACACCGACGCGACGATCACAGCAGATGACCCTGCCGGTCGCGTTTGGTATCGAGATAGGCGTGATTGTGCGGGTTGGGCGCCATGCTGTGCTCGACGCGCGTCACCGCCAAGCCATGCGCGGCCAGCCCGGCGACCTTGCCGGGGTTATTGGTAAGCAGCGTGACCGCGCCGACGCCGAGCGCCTTGAGCATCGCCGCCGCCAGACTGAAATCACGTTCATCGGGCTCGAAGCCCAACCGCGTATTGGCATCGACGGTATCGAAGCCCTGGTCCTGCAATGCATAGGCCCGCAGCTTGTTGAGCAAGCCGATGCCGCGGCCTTCCTGTTGCAGATAAAGCAGAATACCGCCGCCCGGGTTGGCGCTGATCGCCGCCAGCGCCGCGTGCAGTTGCGGCCCGCAATCACATTTCAGACTGCCGAGCACATCACCGGTCAGGCACGCCGAATGCAGGCGGACCAGCACTGGCCCGGCGCGTGACGGATCGGCAATCACCAGTGCCAGATGCTCGGGACCGCCATCGGCGGGGCGAAAGGCGATGATTTCGGTGTTTTCGGCCAGCGCCAGCGGCAGCCGGGCGCGCGACGCGATGCGCACATCCGCCGCCAGCGCCGGCAGCGCTTGCGCAGTCGCGGCATCGGTCACCAGCACCGGCGCTGCCGCCGCGATCGGCACGGCGTAAACCGCTGGCAACAGCGCCGCATGCTTGGCCAGCGCAATCGCCGCGCGCGCCGAATTGGCATCGCCACCCAGCGCGCGGCTGGTGAACGGACCCTTCAGTGGCGTCGCCATATCGAGCACCGGATCGGCAACAGCGCGGCTGGCGGCCAGATCGAGCCATACCGGTCTTTCGACCCACACCGGTTCGGGGTCGGCAGCGGCCGCAGCGCGCTGGTTGGCAAGATTGAGCACGGCGGCGCGGCGGGCAGTGATGATGATGCCGGCGCGGGTGCCGGTTTCGAGCGCCGCCAGCGCGCCGGCATCGGCGAGTTCCGCCGACAGGATCGCCAGCCCCCCGACGCCGACGATCTGTCCGCGCCGCAGGGCATCCGACGCCGCAATGGCGGCATAGGCAGGCGCGACCGCCGTCGCGAGGGCCGGTGCCAGCGTCACAGGTCGAGCGTCACGATCTGCGGGACATGGTCCGACGGCTTGCCCCAGTCGCGGGCGTCCTCGATGACTTCGAAGCGCGTCGCGGTCCTGGCTACTTCCGGCGACGCCCAGATATGATCGAGCCGGCGGCCGCGATCGCTTGTCCGCCAATCGGCGGCACGGTACGACCACCAGGTGAACAGCCGTTCGGGTGGCGGGATGAAATGGCGGCCAAGATCGACCCAGTTATGGCTCTGCTGGAGCGCTGCCAATGCCGCAACCTCGATGGGGGTGTGGCTGACGACATCCAGCAGCGCCTTGTGGCTCCAGACATCGCTTTCGAGCGGCGCGATATTGAAATCGCCGACGATGACGGCCGATTCGCGCAGATCCGCCGACCAACGGGTCATGCGATCGACAAACGCCAGCTTTTGCGCGAATTTGGGGTTGACCAGCGGGTCGGGCACATCGCC
>CAJAHV010000191.1 GCA_903939555.1 uncultured Alphaproteobacteria bacterium
AATTCGACCTCCTTGCCCGCTGTCATCATCAGGTCGGCGAGTTCGTCGACGACGACCACGATCAGCGGCATGGTTTCGAATTCGAGGATTTCCTCCTCGATGATCGGCAATTCGGTTTCGGGGTCCCAGCCGGTCTGTACGCGGCGCACGAACGGTTTGCCCGCGGCCTTTGATTCCAGCACCTTTTGGTTGAAATTGGCGAGGCTGCGGACATTGATCGCCGACATCTGGCGATAGCGGTCCTCCATTTGCTCGACCGCCCATTTCAGCGCGCGGATCGCCTTGGGCGGATCGGTGACGACCGGGGCGAGCAGGTGTGGAATCCCGTCATAGATGCTCAATTCGAGCATCTTGGGATCGATCATGATCAGCCGGCACTGGGCCGGTGTCAGCCGGTAGAGCAGCGACAGGATCATGGCGTTGAGACCGACCGATTTTCCTGATCCGGTGGTGCCAGCGATGAGCAGGTGCGGCATCGGCGCCAGGTCGGCGATGACAGGATCGCCGGCGATGTCCTTGCCGAGCACCAGCGGCAGCACGGCACTGCGGCTTTCGAAGGCCTCGCTGCCGAGCAGTTCCGAAAGGCTCACCATCTCGCGCGTCAGATTAGGCAGTTCGATGCCGATGACATTCTTGCCTGGTACCACCGCGACGCGCGCCGACAGCGCCGACATCGAGCGCGCGATGTCGTCGGCCAGGCCGATGACCCGCGATGCCTTGATTCCCGGCGCAGGCTCGAGCTCGTACATCGTCACCACCGGACCGGGCCGGACTTCGCCGATTCGGCCGCGCACGCCGAAATCTTCGAGGACGCCTTCGAGCAACCGGGCATTCTGTTCGAGGCTGGCCGCATCGATGCGGCGGGTTGGCAGCGCTGGCGGCGGCTTCAGCAACGACAGGCTCGGCAGAATCGCGCTGTCGCCCAGATCGAGCGCCGACTGGCGTTCCTTCTGCACGCGCTTGCCCGGTGCCGGGCCGGTCTGGGGTTCGACGACCAGCGTCCGTGGCGCGGTCGGTTCATCGGCGATGACGATAGTGTCGTCACCGCGGGCCTCGGCGCGGGGGCGGCGCTCGGCGCGCGGCGTCACGGCAATTTGGGGTTCAGTCTCGCGCTCTCTCGAAAGCAGGTCGCTGACCCGGCTGAGATCATCCCAGCCGATACTGGTGCCCCAGCCGACCAGAGCCAATCCCGTCGGCACCAGCAGCACCGCTGCCAGCCAACCGACCGATACGCCTTCGAGCAACGGTGTTTCGCCCAAGGCCAGCGCCGCCTTTTCGGCGAGCAGTCCGACAAGGCCGCCGGCACCCGCCGGTGCCGAGCCGCCGCCCAGTCCGATTGCGCCGAGCGCCGCCGCCAGCGCCATGACGCCGCCGCCTGTGGCCAGCACGGCGGGCCGCCGTGCAAAATCCTGTTGCAGCATCAGCCGCAGCCCGGCCATGGCGATGACCGGCGCAAATAGCAACGCCGACCAGCCGAACAGTTGCAGCAACATATCGGCAAGGTAGCTGCCGATGGTACCCAAGGCATTGCTCGCGGTTCGGCCGGTAACGGTGTTGAACGACGGATCGAGCGGCGAGTAGGTCAGCAACAGTGCGACGAGCAGCCCGGCGAGCGATATCTGCAGTATTGCCAGCATCATCGTGGCAGCGCGGCGCAGCGCTGCCTGGATCGCCAGCCGCAGCACCGCAAGCCGCCCCAGGGGCGCCACGGTACGCGCCGGAGCGCGGGAAGGGCTGACTGCGCGAGATGCCATGGCCTGTCCTTGTTCGCCCCTTTTCTCGGCTGTCGCAAGACAGGCATTGTTCACGCTTTGAACCGGTGTCGCCAAGATGACGCACGGGGACTCCCGGGTCAAGTATCGCCGCCATCCGCCCCCGGACCTTTTGCCTCGCTTGGGTTGACGGCAAAAAGCCGCTAAACAAGCTCCATGGACGCAGATGTCATCATTATCGGCGGCGGGCTGATCGGTTCCACCCTGGCGCTGGCGCTGGCGCGGCACGATGTGTCGAGCATTGTTGTCGACACGCAGGACCTTGATTCGACCGTGCTGCCTGCCTTTGATGGTCGTGCCAGTGCCATTGCCAGCGCATCAGCGCGGATGTTGCGCGCACTGGATATCGGCGCGGTGCTGGAAAGCGACGGCTGCCCGATCCGCGCGATAAGGGTCACTGATGGCACGGCGCCGCAGTTCCTGCATTTCGAAGCGCCCGAAGGCGATGATGCGCTCGGCATCATGCTTGAAAACCGGCTGTTACGGATTGCCCTGCTGCGCGCGGTACGGGCAGCACCGCAGGTGCGCTTGATCGCGCCGGCAACGATCGTCTCGTTGGTCCGTGATGCCCATCGCGCCACCTTGACCCTTGCCGATGGCCAGGTCTTTACCGCGCCGCTGGCAATTGCCGCCGATGGCCGGCGCTCGGCGACGCGCGAAGCGGCCGGCATCAAGCTTACGGGCTGGGCCTATCCCAATGCAGCGCTGGTCACCATGGTGGCGCATAGCGTGCCGCACGGCGGCGTGGCTTGCGAACTGTTCTACCCCTCCGGCCCGCTGGCGCTGCTGCCCATGACCGACAGCGCGCCGGAAGGTCCCGGCGGTGGCAGGCCGCGATCTGCCATCGTCTGGACGGTTGATGCCGCCGTCGCCGCCGGCGCACGCAAACTCGGGCCGCAGGCGCTCGCTGCCGAAATTGCTGCGCGGATCGATGGCACGTTGGGAGATGTTGAGATCATCGCGCCCCAGGCGGTATGGCCGCTCGGCTATCATCATGCCGCCACTTATCATGCCGAACGCTTGCTGCTCGTCGGCGATGCGGCGCACGGCATTCACCCGATCGCCGGGCAGGGCCTCAACATGGGTTTTCGCGATGTCGCCGCATGTGCCGAAGTGCTCGTCGATGCTGTGCGAACTGGCCAGGATATCGGCGCTCCCGATGTGTTGAAGCGCCACTCGCAATGGCGGCGCTTTGACAATTCGATGGTTGGTGCGGTTACCGACGGCCTAAACCGGCTGTTTGCCGTACCGGGGCGTGTGCCCGCCGCAGTGCGCCGTTTCGGTCTTGCCGGGGTACAACGCCTGCCGCCGCTGAAGGCGCGTTTCATGGCCGAAGCGCGCGGCGAAACCGGCAAGCTGCCGGCGCTGTTGCGCGGCGAATTGGTCTGAAACGAAAAACAGCGGCCGGTTGCCCGGCCGCTGCCTTTTCATCGCGGGATCAGCGGAAGATCAACCGATCGCGAGGCGCTCATAACGGCGCAGATGGTGATCGACCGAGCCGAACTGGCTTTCGATCATCGTCGAGCGCTTGAAATAATGGCCGACTGCCAGTTCGTTCGAAATGCCGATGCCGCCATGGATCTGCACGGCGTTCTGGCCGACGAACTTGCAAGCCTTGCCGACCTTGGACTTGGCCGCCGACACCGCCGTGGCGCGTTCGGGCGTGTCGAGCTTCAAGGTCGCCATCAGCGTGATCGACACGGCCTGTTCGACTTCCATGAACATGTCGACCATGCGGTGCTGCAGCGACTGGAACTCGCTGATCGGCTTGCCGAACTGCTTGCGCTGCTTGGCATAGTCCAACGTCGTCGCGTGGAGCACACGGGTAAGGCCGCAGGCTTCGGCGCAGACGGCCGCCGTCGCCTCATCGACGATCTGTTCGATCAACGGCAAGGCGGCGCCAGCAGCGCCGACCAGCATGTCGGCACCCAGCGCGACATTTTCGAAATAGATTTCCGATGCGGCCGCACCATCGACGGTCGGGTAGTCGCGGCGGGTGATGCCCGGCAAGGTGGCAGGGATGAGGAACAGCGATACGCCGCCCTGGTCCCGCTGGCTGCCGCCGCTGCGCGCGGTGACGAGCAGATGGGTGGCATAGGGCGCGGCATAGACCACGGATTTGTGGCCCGACAGGATGAAGCCGGCGCCATCGGCCTTGGCGGTGGTGCGCAGATCGGCAAGGTCATAACGGCCCTGCGGTTCAGCATAGGCAAAAGCGACGACCGCCTTGCCGGCTATAATCTGCGGGATGACCGCATCGGCGAGCGCGCCGCCGGTGGCTTTGAGCGCGCCGCCGGCGATGACGACGGTGGGCAGATAGGGTTCGATGACCAGCGCCCGGCCGATTTCTTCCATGACGATCATGTTTTCGATGGCACCGCCGCCCAGGCCGCCATGGGCTTCGCTGAATGGTGCGCCCAGGATGCCGAGTTCTTCGGCCATCGTCTGCCACACGGCAGGGTTCCAGCCCTTGCCGCCGTGCACGGTCTTCATGCGGTTATCGAAGCTGTAGGTATCGGCAAAATAGCGCGACACCATCTCGCGCAGCATCGTCTGTTCGTCGGTGGTGTTGAAATCCATTTTCGCTCTCCCTGGCGCTCCTGGTGGGCGCCACAATGAAAAGGCACAATGCCAACGGGGGGCGTCGCACCCCGCGCCGGCAGTGTGTCGCTGTTTCGGTGCTTAAAGCCCCAGCACCATCTTTGCGATGATGTTGCGCTGGATCTCGTTCGACCCGCCATAGATGCTGGTCTTGCGCATGTTGAAATAGGTCGGCGCGGTGCGGTGGGTATAATCCGGGCCGATCGGGTGCTCGTTGTCACCCTCACCAAAACCACGGAAATAAGGCGCACCATAATGGCCGGCCGCTTCGAGGGCGAGTTCGGTGATGCGCTGCTGGATCTCGGTACCCTTGATCTTCAGGAGCGACGATTCGGGACCGGGGCCCTTGCCCGAGCTTTCGCCGGCCAGCGTGCGCAATTCGGTGAATTCCAGCGCGAACAGGTCGACTTCGAGTTCGGCCACCTTGCGCTTGAAGAACGGGTTGGCAAGCAGCGGCTCGCCTTCGTCGAGTTCGGCCTTGGCGATGGTCTTGATCCGCTCCACGCCGCGCTTCGACGCCGCGACGCCGGCAATGCCGGTGCGTTCATGGGCGAGCAGGAACTTGGCGCAGGTCCAGCCCTTGTTTTCGTCATAGATGCGGTTCTCGACGGGCACGATCACGTCTTCGAGCCAGACTTCGTTGACTTCATGCTCGCCGCCCAGTGTGATGATCGGGCGCACGGTGATACCCGGCGTCTTCATGTTGATGAGCAGGAACGAGATGCCTTCCTGCGGCTTCGATGTCGGGTCGGTGCGGACGAGGAAGAAGCCCCAGTCGGCATGCTGCGCCATCGTCGTCCAGGTCTTCTGGCCGTTGACGCGGTAATATTCCTTGCCGTCATCACCAGTGAAGCGTTCGGCCTTGGTGCGCAGGTTCGCAAGGTCGGACCCGGCGCCCGGCTCCGAATAGCCCTGGCACCACCACACGTCACCCGACAGGATGCCGGGCAGATGCTGTGCCTTTTGTTCGGGCGTGCCGAAGGTGTAGATGACCGGGCCGACCATGCTGAGGCCGAAGGGCATCAGGCGGATGGCATCGGCGCGGGCGGTTTCTTCGGACCAGATGTAGCGCTGCACGCTGTTCCAGCCGGTACCGCCATATTGCACGGGCCAACCCGGGGCGATCCAGCCCTTGGCGGCAAGCACCCGGTGCCACGACAGGAAATCGTCCTTGGAAAGTTCTTCACCTTCCTCGATCTTGCCGTTCAGATGGGCGGGATATTGGTTCTTGATGAAGGCGCGGACTTCATCACGAAAGGCGATGTCTTCGGCGGAAAAATTCAGGTCCACGATAGAACTCCCCAAAAGCGTGGCAGCATGAGCGGTAGCAGTTGACGTTTACGTTAACCGGGATTCGCCGCCGGAGCAAGCGCGACCGGGTGCCGCGCCGATGATCCCCCCTCACTCCCGGTTGCGGGAAAGGGGGCGCGGCCAGCTGAACATCCCCGGAACATCGCAGCGCACCCGGGCAGCGTCGAGCGGAACGATGGCGTCGCCTGCCGTAAATGCAGCGCGAGCCGGCAGTGTCATGACTTGGCGGTACGCGCGATGATCCAGGCCGCGACCGCCAGCAGCAATATGGCGCTGGCTTCGAAGACGATATTCTCGGGTGCCATGGCTTTGCCCTGCAGCACGATCAGCCGGGCGAGCGCGGTGATGGCGATGAAAATCGGATAGACAAAGGCCGAATCGCGGCCACCGTAGAAAACCGCGATCATGCCGATGACTTCGGTATAGAGAAACATCAGCAGGATATCGGCGAGGTTGATCGATTGGGCGACGATCACGCGGTTGATCTCGATGCCAGCCGCGCCCAGCGTCATCAGCGCGATCACGACCAGCAAGATGCGTTCCACACCGCGAAAACTGGTCAGCACCCGGGCCTGGCGCGGATCATCGGGGTGAGGCGTATCGGACATAATGGCAGCGTATCATGCCATATGGTAACGACCAGTGCGGTCATTTAACTTTGCGCGCTTGCCTAGCTGACGTGCGCACCCTACATTGGCAAAGCTCAGCCGCTCCGAAAAGGGGCGGCTGTTTCCGTTTTCGCGACGCAAGTCCGTAGCAAGAGGTAGTCCGTCATGGCCGCTCCCACCCATCCGCTGATGCAGCACGCCACCGCCGCCTGGCTGGTCGACAATTCGGCGCTGACCTTCGACCAAATCGCCACCTTCTGCGGCCTGCACATTCTCGAAGTCCAGGCCATCGCCGATGATACCGCCGCGACCAAGTTGGCTGGGCGTGACCCGATCCGCAACGGCGAGCTGACCCAGGAAGAGCTCGACCGCGGCCAGGCCAATCCGGACTATGTGCTCAAGCTGTCGCGCCAGCCGGAACAGTCGCGCCGTACCACCGGCCCGCGTTACACGCCGGTTTCGAAGCGCCAGGACAAGCCCGATGGCATCCTGTGGATCATCAAGAACCATCCCGAAATCAGCGACAACCAGATTTCCAAGCTGATCGGCACGACCAAGACGACCATCGCCGCGATCCGCGACAAGAGCCATTGGAACTATGCCAATCTCCAGCCACGCGACCCGGTGACCCTTGGCCTGACTAGCCAGCGAGAAATGGATGCGCTGGTTGCGGCCGCTGCGAAGAAGGCCGGAATCGATACCAGCGTCGATCTGGGCAAGCTGGGCGAAGAACGCGCCGCGCTGATCGAACAGCTCCAGGCCGAACGCAGTGCTGCTGCCTATATCGCCGAGCATGGCGAGCCGGTTCAGCACGGTGGGACAGCACTTGAACAGGGTGAGGCGCTGTTCCGGCGCTGAGTTTCTGGGGCCTGAGGCCCCAGACCCCCGTTAAGGGGTGCATATGACTCAAGACAATGGGGGTCCGGGGCCTCAGGCCCCGGTTCTTCCCCCTTCCCTTTCCGCCTGGTTTGCCGCCCGCGGCTGGACTCCCCGCCGTCACCAGCTCGAAATGGTCGCCGCCGCCCGCGCCGGCCGTCA
>CAJAHV010000192.1 GCA_903939555.1 uncultured Alphaproteobacteria bacterium
ATCTTCACCGCCGGCGCCGCCGTGCAGTGGCTGCGCGATGGCCTCGGGCTGATTGCCAGCAGCGCCGAAAGCGAAGCCTTGGCGCAAAGCGTGCCCGACAGCGGCGGGGTGGTGTTTGTGCCAGCGCTTGCCGGCATGGGCGCGCCGCACTGGCAGCCCGGCGCGCGCGGCCTGATTAGCGGCATCACCGGCGGCACCACCCGCGCCCATATCGTCCGCGCCGCGCTCGAGGCGATGGGGCAGCAGACGGCCGATCTTGTCGATGCGTTCGCCGCTGATGGCGTGGTGGCGGCGGCGCTGCGGGTCGATGGTGGCATGGTCGCCAACAACTGGCTGTGCCAGGACCTTGCTGACAGTTTGGGGATCCCCGTGGAACGCCCGCGCGTCATCGAAACAACGGCATTGGGGGCAGCGATGCTCGCCGGTGTCGGTATTGGACTGTTCGACGGCTTAGGCGCAGCAGCCGCGGCGATGTCCGCGCCCGACCGTCGCTTCCTGCCGCATGACGACGCTGGTGCCCGTGCCGCGCGGCGGGATCAGTGGCACCGTGCCGTCGACCAGGTGCTGGCCGGAGTCGAGGCATGAACGAGGCCCCGTCGATTCTTTTCGGCCTGTCCGCCGCCGCAGCCTTTGCGTTGATGGCCATGGGCATCTGGCTGTTGCGACAGTCGGGTGGCAACAAGGTCAAGGCCGGATTGATGGTTGTGGCGGGCTTGGTCATCCTGTTCAACGCATGGATCAACACCTTGCCTGTCCCGGCGACCTGAGACATTCGGCCGCTTGCGGCGCGGCACCAGCGCGCTACTATACCTTCCTAAAGACGATGGGGATGGAATATGCGGATCAGAAACACGATCAGCGTGCTCGCACTGGCCGGGGCAATGTGGGTGTTGCCGGGCGACGGTGATGCCGCCGGCCCGATCCGCTTTGCCAGCATCAATGCCGATCGCCTCGTCAATGCCGCGTCCGAGCCCGCCAATTGGATGACGCATGGCGGTACCTACGCCGAACAGCGCTATGCCAATCTCGAACAGATCAGTGCTGCCAATGTTGGCGGGCTCGGCCTTGCCTGGTCATATGAATTCGACAGCAACCGCGGACAGGAAGCGACGCCGTTGGTCGTGGATGGCGTGATGTATACGACCTCTGCATGGTCGAAGGTTGTCGCACTGGATGCTGCCACCGGCGCTGTTAAATGGACCTATGATCCCGAAGTGCCCATGGATCGCGGCCATTCGGCATGCTGCGATGTGGTCAACCGCGGTGTTGCAGCGTGGGGCGGGATGATCTTCGTCGGTGCGCTCGACGGTCGGCTGATCGCGCTCGATGCCGCCACCGGCAAGGTGAAATGGACCCAGCAGACCTTCGACAAGAACCAACCCTACACCATTACCGGCGCGCCGCGCGTGGTGAAGGGCAAGGTGCTGATCGGCAACGGCGGCGCCGAACTGGGTGTGCGCGGCTATATCACGGCCTATGATGCCGCGACCGGCAAGAAGGTCTGGCGTTTCTACACTATCCCCGGCGACCCAGCGAAGGGCCCCGATGGCGAAGTTTCGGACGACGTGCTCAAGGCCAAGGCTGGCGACACCTGGTCGGGCAAATATTGGGCGGCGGGCGGCGGCGGCACGGTATGGGATGCCATCGTCTATGACGCCGAACTCGATCATCTTTATATCGGCGTCGGCAATGGCAGCCCGTGGAACCATATGGTCCGCTCGGAAGGCAAGGGTGACAATCTGTTCCTCTCGTCGGTCGTGGCGCTCGATCCGAATACCGGCAAATATCTCTGGCACTATCAGGGTACGCCCGGCGAAACTTGGGATTTCACCCAGACCCAGCCAATCATGCTGGCGACGCTCAACATCGATGGTAAGCCGCGCAAGGTGCTGATGCAGGCCCCCAAGAACGGCTTTTTCTACGTCATCGACCGCGAAACCGGCAAGCTGATCAGCGCCAAGGGCTTTGTGCCGCAAACTTGGACGACGGGGGTCGACATGGCGACCGGCCGGCCGGTCGAAGTGCCTGAACAACGCTATCGTACCGGTGCCGCGCTGGTCACGCCCTCGGCGCTGGGCGCGCACAACTGGCATCCGATGGCGTTCAGTCCGAAAACCGGGCTGGTCTATCTGCCGGCGCAGGAAGTGCCCTTCGCCTATCAGAATGACGCCGGCTACAATCACAAGCAGGGCGCGTGGAACATCGCCGTCGTCGCCGCGCTCAACGCCCCGCCGAACAGCGCCGAAGCGACACGGGCGACACGCGCCATCCTGAAGGGGCAACTGCTGGCCTGGGACCCGGTCGCGCAAAAGGAAGTCTGGCGCGTCCAATATGATGGTCCGTGGAATGGCGGTGCGTTGGCCACCGCCGGCAACTTGGTGTTCCAGGGCAATGCCAAGGGCAAATTCCAGGCATTTGATGCCGGCACCGGCAAAAATCTCTGGAGCTTCGACGCCCAGACCGGCGTGATGGCCGGCCCGGTAAGCTACAGCGTCAATGGCACCCAATATGTTGCAGTCAGCGCCGGCTATGGTGGCGCCTATCCGCTGTCGACCGGCTATGTCGACGGGCCGCAACGCGTCCAACCCAATGGCCGGATTCTGGTGTTCAAGCTGGGCGGCAAGGGCAAGCTGCCGGCCTATGATGCCCCGGCGCTGCCC
>CAJAHV010000193.1 GCA_903939555.1 uncultured Alphaproteobacteria bacterium
AGTTGATCGTGCCTGATCGCGATTACTTTCGCCGAACCGCGCAGGCTACAATCGCGCGGCTCGACAAGGATGGACTGATATGAGCGTCATGGATGTTCCGCCGCCCGCGGCGCATACCGAAACTCGGTTGTCTCCGCGCCCCTGATGACTTTGCGCACCGTCGCCCGCGAAATCGACAGCGTCCGCACGATCTCCTTGGTCGGCCGTCCCTGCTTGGAATAGGCACGGCGTATCTGGCCAATCAGGTTCACGCTTGTCATCCCCAAAAGACCTTTCCGGCAGCAAATCGCCAACGGGAAGGACACTGACACGCAACGTCAGAGGGGGTCGTTATTGGACGCGATTTTACAGCCACCGCCACGAACTCGTCGCCAATACCAGCACGCCGGCAAACAGTCCCCTGCCGATCGCATTCCGGTTTATCGTGCCAAGCATCTTTTGCGGTTCAGAACGGCTTGGTAGCGCCCAAGAAGCAAATCCCGGCGATCATTATCCAATAGACGTAGGCCGCGATCCGGGCCTGGCCGATTTCCTTTTCAAGCTTGGCCTGGATCGTCGGGTTCGGTCCTGCTGCCAGCACGCGGAAATAGGCCGTCCATTGCCGCATCACAAAGCGCAGGAAAAGGCCGATCACCAGAGTGCCAGCATAGAGCAACATTTTGGTGGGATACCAATATGTTCCTTCAACCGAACTAATTGGTCCGCTGCCCATATATGCCGTGAGCGCAAGCCAGACGATGACCGCAATCAAGGCGTAGCGCAGTAGTTCTTCGGTGCGGGTGATCCGGATTCCCAGATCGGTTTCACGCTTGATGAATGCAGCCCAGGTCATGGCAAGCCAAGCAAGGAAGAACATCCACATTGCAATCAGGACTGCGGTGTTTTCCAGCACGGGCACGAAACCGTATATCTTGCCCATATGCAATCCAAGCGGGAACAGCAGCACGATCCCGGTGCGCGCCAAGATATCGATCCGATAGGCGGTCTCCATATGTCGTTTGCGCTCTGCCAGGCTGAGAGCACTGTTGGTGACATTGTAGCTCGTTTGGAACACCCCCCATTCGCCGCCCAGCCAATAGACCATGGCAATGATGTGCACCCAGCGCAGCAAGTCCAGTTCGGCAAAATGCATCATTCACTCCAATTTTCTCTCGAATTAAATTTGTCCGGACAAATTGGGCTTGGCAAGCGCAAAATCGTCCGTAAGGTGAATTGCTGTTGACAGGGTTCCTGGGAGACCGGCGATGAAGCACCGCGTGATCGAAGGCAGGCTGGAATATACCTCGCGCAAGCCGGATATGATGGGCAAGGTTCGCGGCTTCGAAACCTTCATGTTCACGCGCCATTCCGACGGCAAAGTGACGTTGCGCGCGCACTGCGAGATTTATGAGCCCGAGCCGACGGTGATGCGTGACATCATCTACGCGCTCGACGAGAACAAACAACCAATGGACCTGCACGTTCGACTGACCGTGGGTGATAACTTCATGGGCTCGGGTTGGTTGCGTTTCGATGGTGAAACGATCGAATGTGAAAGCTATGGCCCGTCGATTGGGCGACTGAGCCAACGGGTTGTGGCCGAGCTTCCGGTCGATGGGTTTGGCACTCACCCGATCATTTCAGATGGCTATCTGCTGTCGACCAAGGAGTGGAGCGAGGGCCAGAAGCGCAAGTTCAACTGCTACCTGCCGTCACCCGACCACCGTGGCGCAACCCCGCCAATGATCGCCCAAGTCAAGATCGATGCGCAATACCTTGGCAAGGAAGAAGTGACGGTCCGAGCCGGAACTTTTGCAGCACGAAAATTCCAGTTCTCTGATGACGGCGCCAGCGGTATGGCGGGCGAGCATCCGCCCTATGAACTGTGGATCACCGATGACGACGATGCCATTTTTCTTAAGGGCGGGGTCGGAGGCTATATGATGACCTGGTACGAACTGATTGAGCTCAGCCGATGAGAATCCCCGTCTGCAACCCACGCACCGGCGAGATCGACTACGCCATTGATGCTGCCAGCGCCGCCGAGATTGACGCTGCCGCCGCGCGGCTTCGGGCCAATCAACCTGCTTGGCGGGGGCTTGGGGCCGAGGGCCGTGCTGCGGTGCTGCTGAAATGGGCCGAAGCTTTGCAGGCCAACATGGGGCCGATTTGCAGCAAGCTAAGCATCGACACGGGACGGCTGGCGATCGCCAACATCGAGCTGCTGGGGGTTGTTGGAATATTGCAGCGCTGGGCCGCGCAAGGCCCTGCCATGATCGCCGCGCTCGACAAGACCGACGTGCCCAGCGCCAATCCCGGCATCCTGATCAGCAATCGCCACGTTCCTTATCCGTTACTTGGCGTAATCGCGCCGTGGAACTTCCCCTTGCTGCTGGCCCTTATTGACGCCATCCCGGCCTTGCTGGCGGGCTGCGCTGTGTTGATCAAGCCATCGGAGGTGACGCCGCGTTTCATTCCGGAGCTGCGCAAGGCAATTGCTGCGGTGCCCGAGCTGGAGAAAGTGCTGTGCGTTGTCGAAGGAGATGCCGACACGGGCCGGGCTATCGTGGCTTCCGTCGATTACGTGTGTTTTACCGGCTCGGTGGCGACCGGGCGCAAAGTTGCCGAAGCCGCCGCTGCGGCCTTCATCCCGGCCAATCTCGAGCTTGGTGGCAAGGATCCGATGATCGTGCTTGCTTCGGCTGACCCTGCAACAGCAGCCAGCATCGCGCTGCGCTCCAGCGTGGTGGCCAATGGCCAGGCTTGCCAGTCGATCGAGCGGCTCTACGTCCATCGCTCGATCGCGAATGCCTTCCTTGCAGCGCTGGTTGCACAGGCCGATGCGGTGGAGCTCAACTATCCCGATATCGCCAGAGGCCACATCGGTCCGTTCATTTTTCCACCGCAGGGCGACAAGGTTCAGGCGCAGATCGACGCAGCGGTGGCGGGCGGCGCAACTGTCCTGACAGGCGGCAGGATCGAGGTGCTTGGCGGCGGCAAGTACCTGCGGCCGACGGTGCTGATCGATGTGACCCCTCAGATGGCGATCATCGCCGAGGAATCCTTCGGGCCGGTGATCCCGGTCACCGTTTATGACGAGATCGACGAAGCAATCAGGTTGGCCAATGACAGCATTTACGGGCTCTCCGCCGCCGTTATCGGCGACCCTGTCGAAGCCGAAAAAGTCGCTGCGCAGCTTGAAGCTGGAGCCGTCTCCATCAACGATGGATCGCTGACATCCGGAGTTTGGGATGCGGAAAACTCCTCGTTCAAACTATCGGGGATGGGCCCCAGCCGTATGGGTTCCGCCGGGTTGTTGCGATACTTCAGGACTCAGGCAATCATCAAGCAGACTGGTCAGGCGGCGGCGATCGCGGCCTATGCAGAAGGTGCCGTTGCAAGATAGCCTATTGCCCGGCATCCTGACTGACTGTAATTTTGCGTCCCGGGCAAACTGGACTGGCCTGATCTGCCCTCCCTGCTTTCAGCCAGCAGGGATTAGAGCCGGGCCGTAGTTGTTGCGCATGGGCGCGGGTGCAGCAATTGCCTGTGGAGCGGAGCCGGCAGGGCGGAGCGGAACAGGCAGGTTGCGGCAGGTATGGCTTCGACGCTGACCACCGACTCGCTCCAAGGCTGGGCCCGTTGTGCGCTTGCCGGTGTCGTGACGGCCAAAGTCAAACAGACGAGCCATCCCAAGCGGGCCAAATACAAAAAAGGCAAATAGCATCGGGTCGTTCAACTATGTCTATTGTCGCGCTGGACGGGCATTGAGTCTGAGCCGTGGTCTTGCACATTTGTCCGGACAAATCTACGATTGATCCCGTGTCGATGGGACACCGAATAGGGAGAGCTGCGTGGCCACAGAAAGAGCATCTCTGGTCAGTGATTGGCTCCACTATCAGGCATCGTACAATCCAGAGCGACTGGCGGCAGTCGATCTGACGACGGCACGCCGTTTCACCTACGCTGCCTTCAATGATCGTGCGACCCGGCTGGCCACCGCTTTGCGCAACACGCTGGGTGTTTTGAAGGGCGACAGGGTCGGCATGCTTGCCCGAAACAGCACCGATCATTTCGAGTTGATGTTTGCGTGCTGGAAAATCGGAGCCGTTTTCATGCCGCTCAACTGGCGGTTGAGCGCGGGGGAAATGACCAAGGTCATCGCCGATGCTATACCGTGCGTTGTCTTTGTCGATCCCGATTTCGCCGGGCTGCTCGACGGTTGCGCCTGCCCTGTGGTCGGACGCGGTGGTGGCGATGACAGCGCATATGAGGCACTTATCAGCGCCCATGCGCCCGAAGTGCGGATGGAAGGCGTTACACTCGATGATCACAACACCTTGCTCTACACGTCAGGCACGACGGGCGAGCAAAAGGGCGTGATCGGCACCCATCTGAATTCGATGACCATCGTCCTGCAATCGGTCACGACCGGCGCGATTGACAACGCGACGACGTGCTTGACCTACGCGCCGCTGTTTCACACCGCCGGACTCAACAGCTTTGCCATGCCATTGTTTCATTTTGGCGGTACGCTCCATGTGATGGCAAATTGGGATGCCGCAGAGGCGCTTGCTCACCTGTCGAATCCCGACCTTAAGATCACCCACACGTTAGGTGTGCCCTTTCACCTCGGCATGATTGCGGCTTTGCCGGCATTCGCTAGCACCGTTTTTCCAACACTGCGGCTTGTGGGAGTGGGTGGCGCACCCGCCAATCGTCAACTGATTGATATATGGGCGTCGAAGGGCATCCCGCTTTCGCAATCCTATGGCATGACTGAGGTTTTCGGCTTGGGCTTCCAGCCGCCCGCGGCAGCGCGCGAAAATCCGGCGGCGGCAGGCAAGGCCCTAATGTACCTCGACCTTCAGATTGGTGATGCGGACGGTCAGGAACTGCCGTTGGGAGAGCGCGGCGAAATTCAAGTGCGCGGCCCCGGTATCTCACCCGGTTATTGGAAGCGCCCGGACCTGACCGAAGCCGCCTGGACAAACGGCTGGTTCCGCACCGGGGATATTGGCGTCATGGACCCTGATCGCACCCTTTATGTCGTGGATCGGCTAAAGGACATGTACATCTCGGGCGGCGAGAATGTGTATCCGGCCGAGGTCGAAAGCGTGATTTCAAAGGTGCCGGGGGTCATCATGAACGCGGTGATTGGTGTGCCGGATGCGCGCTGGCAAGAGGTCGGCATGGCCTTTGTCGTGAAGGCTCCCGGCAGCCCGGTGGACGCGGCCGCCATTCTGTCTGCAGCCCGCGAGAAACTCGCCGGTTATAAAGTTCCGCACCATGTGCGATTTGTCGATGTGCTGCCCATCAGTGCACAGGGGAAAGTGCTCAAATGGGCGCTACGCGATCTGGCCCAACAGGATAATCCTGCGTGAATGTTCGTGAACGTTTTGACGCGATTCGCGCGCGTATCGTGCTTCCGGCAATTGCAGCACCGATGTTTCTGGTGTCGGGGCCGGAATTGGTGATTGCCTGCTGCCAGGCGGGAATGCCAGCCTCATTTCCGACACTCAATGCCCGGCCTGAAAGCGAGCTTGTCCGCTGGCTCGATACAATCTCCGCGTCGCTTCGCGCGTCGCCAGACAGCGCACCCTGGATCCCCAATCTGGTGCTGCACCCATCCAATCCCCGGCACGAAGCCGATGTTGATCTGGTGCTTGATTATGAGCCTGAGATTGTGATCACGGCCTTGGGCAAGCCCGCCAAAGTGGCCGCGCGTGCGCATGTTTATGGCGGGCTGGTTTTTTCCGATGTGAACAGCGTGAAATATGCGCGGATCGCCGCCGATAATGGGGCCGATGGGTTGATCCTGCTGTGTGCAGGCGCAGGGGGGCATACCGGCATGCTCTCGCCATTTGCTTTTGTGGATGCAGTGCGCAGTTTCTTTGACGGTCCGTTGGTTGTTGCCGGTGGCATTGCTTCGGGTGGGGCCATTTGCGGTGTTGAGGCGATGGGTGCCGATCTTGCCTATATCGGCACGCGTTTCATCGCCGCGCGCGAGAGCATGGCAAGCCCGGCCTATCGCGACATGCTGATCGCGGCTGATGAAACGGACATCGTCCTTTCAGACAAGTTTACTGGCGTTCCAGCCAATTATCTGCAGCCGAGTATCGCCGCCGCCGGGATTGATCTTGATGCCATGCAAAAACGGCAAGGAATCTCGATCGATCAGCGCGACGATGCCAAGGCGT
This sequence comes from uncultured Alphaproteobacteria bacterium, assembly GCA_903939555.1. Taxonomy (GTDB): domain Bacteria; phylum Pseudomonadota; class Alphaproteobacteria; order Sphingomonadales; family Sphingomonadaceae; genus Sandarakinorhabdus. The sequence goes on from CAJAHV010000193.1 coordinate 6,180, forward strand.
GGCGAGACATATGGTCGGCCGGGCACGGCGTTCGTTCAACAGTGCAGGTCGAGACGGTTGCCGATCTCGTGGAACGACTGACACGCGAATATCGTGATGCCCGTGTGCGTTCAGCTTCAGCTTCGGCTTAGCTCCAGCGCCGCGAGCCGCATTCGGTATGCTCGGCTAATGGCGGGGAGCAGGATCAACGGTATGGTGCCAAAGATCAGCGGCTGGATCGCAACCGCATAGCGTAAATTGGCTTCACCAAATAGGTTGGTCGAAAGCCAACCGACAGTCGGCGGTCCAAGGAACAGCCCGGTGATGTTGATCGCGGCATAATAGAGCGCGACCACCTGACCGCGAACGGATGACGGCGTAATCGCCAACAGCGCCAGCATCGCCGCTGCGGTCAACATCGACAGGGGAATGGAAGCGAGGATATTCAGCGTCAGAGTTACCCGGGGCATGTCGATGAGAAAGGGCAATGTGCAAAGCGGGAGCATGAGCATGAAGGCCCACATGCTAACCCGGTAGGGCGCATCGGACATGCCTTTGCGCTGCATCCGCATGATCAGCCAGCTGGTCAGTGCAAGCGAGATGGGGCCGATGATCATCGTGCCGACACCGTTGTACAATGCATAGATTTCGGTCGGCCAGCCATAAGCGCGGTTGAACGCGGCCGGGCCGAAGCTGCCCTGACCGTAAGTCACCGTTGTCATAACGCAAACCAGCAGAAACAGGCCGAGATAAGCCTGCCAGTTTCTGCCGATCAGCCGCAAGGCATCGCCCACGCCATTGCCTTCTTCGCCTTTGATCGCCGGCTGGCGTGGCGGTTCAGGCAAAATCATGAACACCATCGCAATCAAGAACCCGGGCAGGCCGACTGCAACGAACGAGAATTGCCAGGGCTTTAAGTCGCCAAGCAAAGGCACGGCAATCGTCGCCGATCCCTTGGCCCAGCTGATAATGCCCCAAGTCGCAATGGCGCTGAGGCCGACTGCAAGCGAAAGTGCTGCGGAATAAAAGGCAACGGGCCGGGCGCGCCTTTCTTCGGGAAAGCTGTCGCTGACCAGCGACATGGCAGACGGGCTTAGCACGGCTTCGCCAATCCCTACCGCCATCCGGGCAGCAAACAAGTGCCAGAAACTTGCAGCAAAGCCCGTCAATGCGGTCGCCAGCGACCAGAACGCAACCCCGGCTGCAACCAGCCGCGTCCTCTTCACGCGATCCGCCATCCAGCCAATGGGTAACCCCATGGTTGCATAGAAAATAGCGAAGGCGGGGCCGATGATGTAACCGAGCTGGTCGTCGCGCAAGCCAAGGTCCGCCTTGATCGGCCCGATCAGCAGGCCCAGAATATTCCGGTCAAGATAAGAGAAGACATAGGCGACGGTCAGCATGACCGTCAGCGTCCAGCCAGCCCGCGCTGTTGGATAGCCATCGCTCATTTTGCTTCTCCCAGAATTTTGTAAATCACCACCAGATTGTCGTCGAAATCGACAATGCCAATCTCGCGGCCAACGCGCCCGTCATTGGTGCGCAGCACTTGTTCGTCATAAACAGTCAGCCCCAAGGCGCGGGCCTTCGCCATCACTGCATCGGGATCGTCAATCTCCAGCACGATGGCGGATCGGCGGGGATGCGGTACTGCGGGCAGTGCAATATTGGCAACTTCGGTCAGCGCCATTACGCGCGCCTGTGTTTCGGTCGACAGCACGCAAAAACGCATAACGGCTTCACGCGGAATGGCGAAAACAGGGTAGGAATAGCTGTCCGGATTGGGAGGCAGGATGTAGGTGACATCGAACCCGAGCACGTCGTGATAAAAGGTCAGCGCCTTATCCAGGTCCGCAACTACGTGATTGCCGCGTTGAAACCGGATTCCCGCCATCACCAGACCTCCGGTTCGCCGCGTACGGAGCAGCATTGAACCCCGACATTGCGGCCATGATAGAGTTGCGCCAGCGCTTTCGGCATGTTCTGGACCCCGTCGATGATGTCCTGAACAGGTTTCAACTTGCCCTCTCGAATCCAGCCCGCCAGATCGGCCATGACCGCGTCCCAGCGCTGGATATGGTTGTAGACGAAAAACCCCTGCATCCGGCTTTCGCTTCGGCGCAGCCGAGTATAATTTGTCAGGGCGAAGGGCTCAGTGCGCGCATATTCACTGATCGAGCCGCACAGCACGACCCGGGAATGCATCCGCAACCGTTCGAGGCAGGCTGCCAGCGTTTCCCCGCCGACATTGTCGAAATAGAGATCGATGCCATCGGGCCTGAGCACATCGAGCCTTTCAGCCAGGTTTTCATTCTTGTAGTCGATCGTTGCCGAGCAGCCGTGATCGAGCAGGAATGCGCATTTCTCCGGGCCGCCGGCGATGCCAACGACATCGCAGCCAACAACGTTTGCGGCGATCTGGCTGACCATCGAGCCAACCCCCCCCGCCGCTCCCGACAATACCATGAGGTCGCCGCTGCGTGGGTCGCCGGTTGGAAACAACCCGGCATAGGCAGAAAGACCGGTCATCCCCAATACCCCCGATCCAAGCGCCGCAGGGAGGCCATTGGGCGCCATCCGGAAGAACTTTTCCTGCGGAGTCATGGCCGAGACTTTGTAAGTCTGCCAGCCGATCTGGCCCTGAACCACTTCGCCTTCTCGGTAATCGGGATGGCGTGATTTGATAACCTGGGCGACCCCGCGGCCGTGAATGACGTCGCCTATCCGCAGTGGCATCTCTCCGGACGGGCTGCCCCCCATCATGTACATCCGCATAACCGGCGCAAGGCCTAGGTAGTGGGCCTTCAGCAGAACCTCACCCGGCGCAGGCTCGGGAATCTGGCTCACGTCCCAACGGAAATCGCTCGGTGTCACATTGCCGACAGGATGGCGGGCAACACGCCAGCTATAATTGGCATCGTCGGTGATGGATTTGCCCGCCGCAAGGGCATCGAATGCGTCCAAATCGCTGATCATACTTGCTGGTTCACTTCGAAAAAATAGCCATCCAGATCAAAGAAGCTACCCCCGATCATCTGCTTTTCCGCGCCATCGGCACCGGTCACTGTCCAGTCACGCGGTTCGCAATAGATGTGCGAGCCAAGCGCACGCGCCCGTTCGATTGCCGCCTTGCAATCGGAGGATGCGACGACGAAAATCGGTGCGCCGAAAGCAAGCCGGGTCGTCAGTTCGGCAGGAGCGTCCAGCTTTGGGTCGAGCCACTCGAGCAGGCCGATCATGCCGATCATATCGTGTTCGCATTTCAGGATCACCAGCCGGGTCTGGTCACCTTTCTGTCCGGCGGCGAGTTGCGTGCCCGACAGAGTGAAAGGGACATCCATCCACCGGGTCATGCCGAATACGGTTTCATACCATGACGCCGCCCGTTCGGCATCGCGGACCATCAAAGTAGTACGTTTGATGATATCAGCCATTGATCTTGCCCGCCTCGATCAACAAAACTTGGCAATCGGCAATGCCTTTGCGCAGTTTTTTTGCCTGAGCGTATTCGGGCGAATTCCAGAAAGCGAGAGCCGACGCTTTGTCGGGCCATTCCGAAATGACCATCGACGCGCCGTCGCCAAAACTGCCCTCAAGCAATTGTGCTCCCGGTCCGCGCAACACGTAGCGCCCGCCGAATTGCTCGACCAGTGCTCCAGCCGTCGAGCCGTAATTGGTAATGAAGGCGTCCCGATCGGTGATCTTGGCGGTGACGATCATATAGGCAGGCATGCGAATTGATTCCTAATTTTGCGTTCGCGGGACCGTGTGCCCGATCTCTTTGAATTTGTGGCTCACGTGGATTGCGTCAGGGTTCAACAGTGTAAACGATTCAAGGGTGTAACCTCCCGGAAGCGCCGAGTTCCCCAAATCCGACCGGTTTGTTTCTCGTTTCTGTGCGCCGGTAATTGCACTTTCAGCAAGTTGTCTGGACAAATGGCGGCTTGTCAAGTCTGGCCTTGTTGCGCTCGAACGGTTTGCAGGCCGCCATTCACCAAACCGACGTTCGCGTTACGCGGAAAGGCCCGCGCCCGCTGCATCATCGGCGGCTCGAGCCAGCCGGATACGCGACTGCTGCCGAAAATGATCAGTGTTGTAAAAGTGTGACAGGGTGTTTCGGCAAATTTGTCCGGACATGATTTGTCTGGACAAGTTCAACTTAAACCGTGACTGAACATGAGATCGCTGAATGGCGGCAGAAATGAAACGGGGGGAATTTGAGGGTGAAACACAATCTGAAAATCGTCGTGCTGGCTTTGACTGCGCTCACGCCGTTGCCAGCCTTTGCCCAAGCAGCTCCGGGGGAAAGCGCTGATGGGATCGCCGACATTGTGGTGACGGCCCGCAGGACCAAGGAAACGCTGCAATCGACTCCGATTTCCGTATCCGTGGTGTCTTCGGAGAAGATTTCGGATCTGGGTCTGCTTTCAATCGATGATTTTGCCAAGCAATCGACCGGCATCAGCTTCAGCCAGGCCTTTGGCCGATTTACCGATCGCCCGGTCATTCGCGGCGCCTCCAACGTGTTGGCCAACGTCCAGTTCGGGGTCGAAACCGGCGCGGCCTATTTCGTCGACGGCGTATATTTCCAAGGGGATCTGCAGAGTTTTGACCCTAGCTCGATTGAGCGAGTTGAAATCGTCAAGGGCCCGCAATCCGCTCTCTATGGCCGCAACACCTATGCTGGCGCGATCAACTACATCACCAAGGATCCGACTTCGCAATTCACCGTTTCAGGCCGTGGTCGCTTGGCTAAATATGGTGAAAAAGAGGTTGGAGCCGCGATTTCCGGTCCCATCATCGGCGATGTCCTCGGCTTCCGCCTGAGCGGTCGCTTCTATGATTATGACGGGGAGTTCATCAACAATATCACGGGCAAGAAAGTCGGTCAGGAAAACTCGAAGGCTGTCGACCTGACTCTGGTTTTCAAGCCGACTCCTGACATCAAGATGCGGACCCGGATCGGTCACCAGAAAGACCAGGATAGCCCGCGCGCCTTCTTCCTCCAGGGGGCCGCAGCCAACAATTGTCTGCCCGGTTTCCGCTCGGCTGGCTTCCGCGGTGCCGGGGCAGCGCCAATCGGGCTGTCGTCTACCAACAAGAATCAGTGGTTCTGCGGCGTCGTGGCACCCCAGCCCAACAACATCTATTTGAACACTGATGCAGCCACTTACGCTCTGCGCGGCGCTTCGATTACTACCCAAGACGGCACGGCATATGACGGCATCGACAACAGCCAGATCAATGTTTCGAATGTGCTTGAATGGAACCTTGGCGGCTCCGGTTGGGTGATTTCATCGCTCACAGGTTACAGGAAAAACACATTTTCCGCCGGTTCTGACTCGGATCATTCGGAAGCGTTCTCTGCCTTTGGACCTGGCGAACCGTTGTTTGCTGGAACATCAAGCACTGAGCAACGCGATTTCAGCGAGGAAATCAAACTGGCATCGCCCGACGACAAGCCTATCCGGGCGATGATCGGCGCTTACTATTTCAAGCAGAAGTATCAGATCCGTGATTTTGTCTACGCTGATCCAGTAGCGCGAACGGGGACCGTGCTCCTGGGGCTTGGCGATAACAATTCGCAGTATGCCACGATCAAGAACCAAGCCCTGTTCGGCATGGTCGCCTGGGATGCTACCGATGCCCTGACCATCTCGGCTGAATTGCGGATAGCGCGCGAGACCAAGACGCTGATCGATCGCGGCTCACGAAGCGCAACGTCCACCTATATCTTCGCAGCGGGCGCCGACGATGCGTTGAAAACTCAATTTGGTTGCACACCGGAGATCATCGGAACCGCGCTGACGTCAGGATGCCGCGTGTTCGACAAGGGCGTATTTACCGGAACCGATCCGCGTATCACGATCAACTACAAACTTCCCAACGACGTTCTGCTCTACGCAAACTTCGCTACGGGGCGCAAACCAGGCGGGTTCAACGGTACTGCCGGCGCACAGGCCGCATCAGTGCTGGGCCGTGATGCCAGCGCCTATTTGCCGGAAAAGTCGAAGGGATTTGAAATTGGTGTGAAATTTGACGCCTTCGATAGGAAGCTGCGCGGCTCGCTCGCTATCTTCCATAACAAGCTGAGCGACGTTCAGCTGTCGACAGCAATTCCCAATGGCGGAACCGGCGGATCGTTGACATCGATCGTCACCACCAGTTCCGATGCCCGCACGCAAGGCTTTGAGTTTGATCTGCAGGCAGTGCCTACAGATGGGCTTAACCTGACTATGGGCATTTCCTATGTGGACGCGAAGTTCACGCGCGGGTGCGACGCAGATCAGTTCATCTATCAGTCGGGTGGGCTTCGCCCCAATTTCGACACTGCCAATCCAACGCCGGCGGGCCTCGCCCTGTGCGACATTGCCGGAAAACGGCTGCCGCTTGGCACCCCATGGACGGTCAATGGCTCTGCAACTTACGAGCGGGAAATTGGCGGCGACTTCCGGATGTTCCTGAATACGAGCTTTAGTTATGAAGGTTCAAAATTCGTCCAGACCGATAATACGGCTGAAACCGGGAGCGCTTTACTGATCAATGCGAGGCTTGGACTGAAGACCGAGAATTTCACGCTTACGTTCTTCGGGCGCAATCTAACCAACGAGAATTCGATCCCGCTGGCAACGCGCTGGTTCGATCTGCGGTATGGCAGCGCGGCTGCGGGTGGTGTTCCTGCCTCGGGGACACTGACGTTCGACGGTCGGCCAGCATTTGCCGAAACGGGATCGCCACGCGGCGTTTTCGGGGCGCTTCGCAAGAGCCGCACCTTCGGCGTCGAAGGTTCGTTCCACTTCTGATTACGACCCGATTACAGAAACGGAGGGCCCGGACAGCGATGTCCGGGCCCTGATTCTAATATCTCGTCAGGATCGTCTGGGCAGCCCGTTCACCGCTTTCGAGCGCGGCTTCCATACCTGAACTCTCCTGCGCCAGATGTTCACCGGCGAAAACCAGGCGTTGGCCAGTCGCTTGCGTGGCAGCGGCCAGCATTGCCGCCTGCCCCGTTCCGATATGGTGATAGATACCGCGCGCAAACGGGCTCTTCTGCCAACTGAACAACCGTTCGACCTTGAGCTTACCCTTCGCCGAAGGTCGTGCCTTCTCGACCCGGGCCACAATTTCTGCGGAGGCGAGCGCCGGTGTGGCGCGATCGAGCAGGTCGGCGCCGGCACCCACGGTCCAGACCTTGAGCATCGGCGGATTTTCGCCAAGCACGAAGACCCTGCCCAACCAGGGATCGTCGGTCCACAGCGTTTCGGGAAGCCCATCGGATTTCCAGAACGGCTCCCTTGCCGACAGGTAGGCAAAACTCGCGCGAGTGTAGGGTAGCGCGGCGATCATGGTTGCCATCGGCTGCGCGAGCGGAGCTTCGAGCGCAATATGCCGAAGAGCAGCGAAGGGTATCGTACAGATCACATGGCGCGCCCGGAGGGCTCCGCGACTGGTCTCGACGGTTACGCCATCGGCCTCCTCGCGGATCGCGGTTACCACCTGACCGCAGCGGATCGGTGTGCGCAGCGCCCTGGCCATCGCCTCGGGCAGCCGCTGCGAACCGCCGCGGATCGTTGCCGTCGGTCCGGGTCCGGCACGAGAGATCGCGGCCGCACGCATGACGCCAAGCTGCGACATGCCAGCCAGCGTATTGCCATTGAGGTTGGCCTCGATGAGGCGCATTGCTTCCACGCTCGCGCCAGCACCACGCAGCGCCTCGGCATAGGAAATGTCGAGCGTCGGGTCGGCGGCAAGCCAGGCGCCCGGGGTTTCAAGACGCGGCAGATGGGCACCATAGGTAAACCCCAAAGCCAGCGGCAGGGTCGCCCGTTCGCCATCGCCCAGCCTGTTTGCAGGCGATTTAGGCCAATCGGCGGGAGCAACCGTCTCGCCATTGATGTGAAACAGCGCAGTTCGTGCTTCGGCAGCCCCCGCACCGCTTCCCGAAGCCTGATTCAGCGCCACTTTGAGGTCGTCGGCAATCGCCCGCAACCTGTGGTAACCGCTTCCCACCTGAATCCCGCCCGCGTCTGGGCTCCCGGGCAGTTCATCCAGCGTTCGAAGTCGCCCGCCGATGCGCATTTCTCCTTCGATTATCAAGCATTTGAGGCCGGCAGTCTCAAGCTTGTGTGCGGCATGGAGGCCAGCCAACCCCGCGCCGATGATGACCACATCGGTTTCTGTCCGACCCCAAGCTGGGCGCGGCGCCAGCCCTGTGACAATTGCAGCGCTGGCGCCGCCCAGGACAGATCGCCGCGACCACGTCATTTCAGTGCCCCGCGGGCGCCGCCGGCTTGTGTTGATCGGCCCACTTCTTGAACACAGTCCACGACGTTTCATTCGGCCGATTGTCGTCACCAGGCGGCGGCGCACTGTAGGAGGGGTAGTTGGCAGCGATTTCGGTCTTGAGCAGCGCTGGCAGTTCGTCAAAGCTCTTGAGCTTGTTTCCCATCGCATTGATGACGACCAGTCCTGGCCGACCGCGCATCTTCATCCAAGGCAACCAGTCAGCCATCCGTACCCAGCTGACTATGGGGTATGAGGTGGCATTCTTCGTATCGAGCATTTCATTGGCATCGAAGGCGAAGTCGAAGATCTCCATCGCATGATACTTGCCACCGACAAAATCCTGATACTCGCCCTGTAACGGGTTGGTGTAAAACAGCGGTATCTCAATAGGCATGAATAACCAGCGCCCCTCGCGGCGAAGGTTGGAATTGGTGAATGGCGAGCCATCGCCATTCTTGGCAAAATTTGGCCGCGAATTGACCGGATCATTGGCCACGTGCAACACTTCAACCATCTCGCCGGTCCAAGGGTTCTTCCAATTGCGGGAAACCTCACCGGTGACCGGATCAAGGTAAAGCAGTATTTCGCGGCTGACGAGACGATAGCCCTTGCCGCGCTGCGGATCGGTAACAGCCACGCATTGGCGAATGTTCATGCCTTCGATCTTGAACAGCAGCCGGTCCGGCTCACCCTCTACCCGTGCATAGGCCCGGCCGGACCAGTGATAGACTGCCGGTTTGCCATCTGCTTCGCCGCATTGGACGCGTTTGGAAATTTCCAACGCGTCTTCAGGAGTGTTCGGATCAAGCGTTCTTGCTTGCGCTGGAACGGTTGCGGCAGAGGCCAGTACAGCCAGTAGAACTAAATTCCATTTCATGATTCAAACGTCTCCTATCCTCTGAATTTTTCAGTCGTGAGCTGTGAAGCTGGGGCAACGGGGCCAATGTTGCAACCGGACTGCATCCAGCGCAGATTGATACCCACCCGTGCTGAATCCGGTGCGGCCCAGCTATAGGCTTCAGCGTGCGCCGGCTTGTCGGGCTTGTGAGCATAGAGCGCCACGACCGGACGATTGGTACTGCCCTTGTCCCAGGTTACGTTGCGCACCCGAATGACGATTGGTTGCGCACCTGTTTCACCTCCGCCAACTGCTGCTCGTCCGCCTTGATCATGCAGCAGTACATCGCGCTGAAAATACCAATCTTCCTTGCCATCGGCTTTTGGCTTGTCCCGCAGGACCGCCACCCAGCAACTGACCGAGCGTGCGCGACGCAGATCTGAGACCTGACCATCGTTGCCCGCAAGCTCCAGTCCATAGGGACCGATGCGTGCGATTGCAGGCAGGCCGGTACAGTCTCCCCGGTTACCGTCAGCCACCAGCGCGCCAGATATCGGGGTATAGATCCGTTCGCAGGCACCATGATCGAGTACCACCCGCTTGCCTTCACGCTTGAGCTGGCCGGTCAGTGCCGGGCCCTTTGCCGTGCCGAACGCATCGACGGAGGTGATCGACACCTGATCGCCGGTTGCCGTGATACGCAGCATTGCCCAAGAAGGGCCTTTGCGACCGGCTTCGCTGTCGAAATACACCTGTTCTTCGTTGCTGAAGATCCCAGCGAGCATGCCTGCGTCGTTCGACGCCGGGCTATTTCCGGCCAGGACCGGGCTGGCAAGCAACACGGCAGTCAGTGTCAAAATTCGCATGCATAGGCTCCCGAGTTCAACCGTAAAGGGAGGCTAAACGAAATGCGCGGCAAAGGAAATATGTCCGGACAAATTATCTTGACGACAGCGGTGGTTCGGCCAATCAGCACATTCGGCTATGTGGACAGGCGTCCAAAGTGAAAAGCCGTCAGTTTTACCGCACTCTCTGATTCACGGCAATTTCCGGCCGACAGCCGATATGAGCCGGGCGCCGCTTGGGGCCCCAACTGACTCGCTGCCGCGTCAGAAATTTTGTTTGGTTGCTGAAAAGGTGGAAGGGGGGCGCTTTGGACGCCGATCCACAGCTCGGGTGAGGTGCGCCCGCCGGTTAAGACAATCTGGCGGCGAAGTTGCGCTGATCCTTGGTTTCGATCGTGCGGCCAGCCGGAATATGGCCGCAGAGGCGGCTCATGTCTCCGGCTGCCGCGTCGCCTCCAGCCATCGGATGACGAAAAACAAGCAATCGGCAGCGATTTGCGGTTAGGGTCGGCAATCATGCGGACCGGGGGTTGATCGTTGAACTGGGATGACCTGAAGATCTTCCTGGCGGTTGCCCGCCAGCAAAAGCTGGCCGCCGCAGCGCGGTTGCTGGGGATCGATGCCACGACGATTTCGCGGCGCATCGACCGGCTCGCGGCCGATCTCGGGACGCCGTTGTTCGAACAGTCGAGCGCTGGTCACCAGCTTACCGCCGGCGGTACGCAATTGCTGCGCCACGCCGAAGCTGTCGAACGATCGGCGCTGGCGGCGCGCGCCGATGTGACCGGCGAACGCGGGCTGTTGTCGGGGGTTGTCAGGGTCAGCGTGGCCGAAGGCTTCGGCACCTGGATCGTGGCGCGGCACCTGGCGGCGTTCAGGGCGGCGCACCCCGATATCGTCGTCGAGCTGATCGCCTCGAGCGGCTTTCTCAACCCGTCGAAGCGCGAGGCCGATCTTGCCGTGATGCTGGCCCGCCCGACGAGCGGGCCGCTGGTGGCGCGCCGGCTGGCCGATTATCACCTGCAACTTCATGCCACCCGCAGCTATCTCGACAACGCCCCGCCGCTGCGGACGGCGCATGACCTGCGCCAGCATGTGCTGATCGGCTATGTGCCCGACCTGATCTATTCGCCGGCGCTCGATTATATCGCCGAAATCCGGCCCGGGTCCGCGCCCGACCTGCGCAGTTCGAGCATCAATGCCCAGCATGCGCTGGCCGTGTCGGGTGCCGGGCTGTGCATGTTGCCCCGCTTCATCGGCGCCCAGGACGCGCGTCTGATGCCGGTGCTGACCGACGAGATTACTCTGACTCGGTCATTCTGGCTGGTCGTGCACCGCGATACGCGCAAACTGGCGCGTGTTGCGGCGTTCGTTGACTGGCTTGTCGCCCTTGTCGAAAGCCAATCGGCCATCTTCAGGTCGCCGGCCTCGCCGCAGAGCTGAACTTCCTCCTAACAGCGCGCCGGGGCGCGGTGTTCAGGCGGCGGCGACCTTGTCAGCGGGCGGCTTCAGCGCCTTGATCTGCTGTTCAAGATTTGCCAGCAAGGGTTCGACCATCGCTTCGTCGAGCCCGTGGACGAGGCGGTTGATCGCCATGCCTTCGATCGTTTGCTGCGACAAGGCGAGCGCCAGATCGAAATTGGTACGGTTCTTCTGCCATTCAGGGAAGGCGTCGATGGACAGGGCATAGCGCCGCTCGCGAAACTCGGCCTGTGCGGGTTCGAGGATCCGGGCCAGCCCTTGATCGGTGCGCGCGGCAATCGACAATTCGTGGAAGGCGGTGAAACTCGGGCTGGAAAGCTGATCCCAATAGGTCCGCACGACTTCCTGGACATCGCGGCCGCTCAGATCGCCGCTGCGCCGGATCGCCCGCAGGCGCTTTTCATGCAGTTCGGCAATCACGGCACGCATCAGCGCATCGCCGTTTTCGAAATGATGCAGCATCGCGCCGCGCGACAGGCCTGCTTCCGCGGCGACGCGCGAGGTGGTCGTTCTCGAATAGCCGAATTTGACGATGCAGCGGATGGCCCCCTCGATCAGGCGCTTCTTGGTTTGCTCGCTCTTGAGCGACTGCTGCGTCGGCGCCGCCGTCGCGACGGCCACGGCGGGCCGGCCGCCCGAGGCCGTTTGCAGCAATTTCCGCGGGATGCCCATGTGCACTGCGCGTCAGACGGCTTCGTGGAAGCTGAGGACCATCTCCTGCGCCAGGCAGTCGAGGATCGGCGGGACAAGGCGGTCGTGGAAATCGATGCCCATGTGATGATCGAAGGCCGCTTCGGACTTGAACGTCGCGATGCAGAAATAGGTGAAGGGTTCATCCAGCGCCTTGAACAGCTCATAGACTTCGCAATCGGGCTCGTGCGCGTGAACAAGCTGGCGCAGTTCGGTCTGCAGCGCTTCGAGATCGGCGGCCTTTTCCGGCTTGGCTACCAGCTTGGCGATGAATGATTTTCGCATCGGATCAGGCTTTCATGAGTTCGGCGACAAGCATGTCACGCAGGCGGAATTTTTGGATCTTGGACGCCGACATCGGCCATTCGGTGACAAAGCGGACATGGCGCGGCAGTTTGAAACCGGCCAGCTTTCCCGTGCAGTGCGCGATCAATTCCGCCTCGCTGGTCTTCGTGCCGTCAGCCAGTTCGATAAAGGCCGCCGGTATCTCGACATAGCGCGGGTGCGGAATGCCGGTGACCTGTGCCAGCTTTACCGCGGGATGCGACTGCAAAACCGCCTCGATTTCGGCCGCGGCAACATTTTCCCCGCCGACTTTCAGCATGTCCTTGGTTCGACCATGGAACATGATCTGGCCGTTCGCGTCAAATGAACCGATATCGCCGGTGTGGAACCAGCCGCTCGCATCGATGACTTCGGCGGTTTTTTCCGGGGCATTGTAATAGCCTGCGAGCATGTTGGGCCCGCGCGCCACGATTTCACCCTGCTCGTCGGTTCCGCATTCGGCCCCGGTCTCAAAATCGACGATCCGCACTTCCCATTCATCGAGGGGCACGCCCAGACGCCAGCCACGCGCTTCCCAGGGGTCGGTTATCCGGCTGGTGCAGATCGTACCCGATCCTTCGGTCAGGCCGTAGGTGCCCACCATCACCGTGTGCGGCATGGCCTTGGTCATCGCATCGCGGATCCAGTCGGGCTGGACGCCGAAATTGGCGTTCATCAGGCGCACGCTTGAAAGATCGGTCGTTGCAAAGCGCGGGTGCACCAGCAGATCCTGCATGATGGTGACAAAGCAGGGATAGGCGTGCGTGGCTTTTTCCGTCTCCAGCATCGCAAGCGCGACGCCGGCATCGAAATTGGGGATGGTCAGATACGCCCCGCCAATATCAAGGACCGCCACCAGCGGCAGGATGCCGGCGATGTGGAAGATCGGCAGCGGCGACCAGAAGCGATCGCCGGCCAGCATTTCATAGCGCCGGCCCAGATTGCGGCTGTTGCCGACGATGCCGCGATGGCGGATCAGGCAGCCCTTGGGATTGGCGGTGGTGCCCGAGGTGTAGAGGATCATCGCCGTGGCCTGCGGGTCGACCCCGTCGATCCGCGCATCGACCTCGTCCGAGGTTGCCGCAAGCGCCGATGCCGCCGGCACCAGGCCCTGCGGGCAGGGTGCGTCGACACAGATGATCGACCGCAGGTTGGGCGCTTCGGGCAACGCAAGCTGCTCCGGATCGCCGGATGTGGTCAGCGCGGGCAACGCTGCGAACAAGCGGGTGCTAAAATCGAGCGAGTCGGCGACCCGGCCGGTGGTGATCAGGCAGACAAGGTCGGCATCCTTGACGAGGAACGCCAGTTCGCCCGGTTGATAGCGCGCATTGATCGGCACGGCGACGGCGCCGGCCATAACGATTCCGAACAGGATTTCGACAAATTCCGGGCGCGTGGTCAGCAAGATGCCGACATGGTCGCCGGACTGTACGCCGCGCGCGATGAGCGCTGCTGCCCAGCGCCGCGCGCGGCCGTTGAGATCGGCATAGCTGGTACGGCTGTCGGGGAACACGAGGGCGGGTTCGTCGGGGCGACGCGCTGCCCGGTCACGCAAAAGCGCGCCCAGCGTATAGATGGGTGTCGTGTTCATAGGGGCAGCAGATATTCCCGGGTGTAGGTACCCTCGATGCACTCGATCATCCGCGTGATGATGTCGGCGCTGGCGGGGTTGGCCTGATGTGTCTGGTCTGCCGCCTCGTCGACGAAACTTTCGAACACGGCAAAGGCGCGGGGTTCGGCGAGGCGATAGAATTTATAGGCCAATGTGCCGGGTTCCGCGGCGGCATTGGCTTCCATCGGCGGGATCAGCGTCAGGAATTCGGCTTCGTGATCTGCCTTGATGTTGAAGCGCGAGAGGAAGGTCCAGCTCATGGTCAAATGTCCTCGGCAATATGGCGATCGAGTTCGGCATGAAAGTGCCGCAGCCGGGCTTCCTGCTCGCTCCACAGCGGACCGCGGAAACCGCGTGACCGCGAGCCCTTCTGGATGATCGGCAACAGTTCCGAATCCTGGTCCAGCACCATCCCGAGATTGGGCGGCTCGCCAAGCGGCACGCGCACGATCTCCGGGCGGGTCATCCCGGTCGTGTCGGTACCTTCGGCCAGCCCCATCCAGCCGGGCGGGCCATAGCCGGGCGCATCGACATGGGCAAAAAGGATGCAGGTGTCATAGGTGAACCGATTGGGATCATCCGGATGCGGCAGGAAACGGTGGATGAACACCGCTTCGGGATGGCAGCCGATCTGCACATTTGGAAAAATGCCGTAGATCGTCGAATCGCTCAGCTGGGTATCGCTGAACTTGTCATAGTTCAGCCCGAGATCTGCAGCGCGCACGCGCTTGGCGGCCTGGACCGCGGCGCGGCTGTCCTGCGCGGTGCCCTTGAACGTATCGGGATCGACCCCGGCGTCGCGCAGCATCATCTTGATGCCTTCGTTGACCGTTACCTGGTCTGAAAAACGGGGTGATGGCTGTGCAAAGGGCACGAACTGCCGGCTCATGCCGTTGGGATAAAGGTCTATCTGGGTGCGGTCGTCCATCACGCCCTGGGTTTCGGGGTGGACGGCGTGGAGGTGATAGATTTCGTAAAAGGCGTCGACCCCGCCCTTCCAGTTCGCCGCCCAATCCGATTGCTTGTGCTGGATGACGTTCATCGAGCCGATATCGTAAAGCGCCAACTGGTCCGCCACCGGCCCGAGCCATTCGCGTAGCGGCGGCACCGTATCCGACATGGACAGGAACACCAGGCCCGCGACTTCCTCGCAGCGCACCGAGACCAGGTTATGGTCATGGCAAAGCGTTTCCGGATGGAACGTGTATTCGTCGGTTACCTTGGCGATGGCGCCATCCAGCCCGAAGCGCCAGCTGTGGAACGGGCAGGTTAAGCTGCCGACCGAGCCGAAATCGGCAAGCACCAACTGGCTGCCGCGGTGCGGGCAGACATTATAATGCGCCTTCAGGCTGCCGTCCTCGAGGCGGACGACGATAAAGCTTTCCGTGCCGATTTCGAACCGCATGAAATCGCCATCCTCGCGCACGTCGCTCGACGGGCCAGCCAGCAGCCAGGTCTGCGTCCACATCCGGTCCCATTCGGCGTCCTTGTAACGCCGGTCATGATAGCGGGCAGGGTCGGGACGCGCCGTGCCATTGTCGATCGGCGGCGCGCGATCATTGAACGGATGGGGCGCACCGGTGTGAATATCCCAGCCACGAAACGCGAAGCCCATCAGCGCAATCCCTCAAAAATCCCCTGCAACATCATACACGCCGCAAAAAAAAAGACAAACATGATTGCTTGTTATTTGGACCTGTGGCACTGTGAATGTGCTTGGAATGGATGAAAAACGTCCACCTTTGCGAGAAATTTGGGGGGTTCAGATGAATCGGCAATATTTGGTTCGTGGTGTCAGTTCAATTCTGGCGATCGCGCTGGCAGCGCCCGCGATTGCGCAGGATGCAGCCCCCAGGGACGCCGAATCCGGCCTCGCGGAAATCATCGTGACGGCGACAAAGCGCGACACGAACCTGCAACGAACCCCGATCGCCATCACGGCCATCGATCAGTCGATCATCCAGCAAGCCAGTCCCGACAATATCGGTGATCTTGCGTCGTTCGTGCCGAATTTCTCGGCTGCCCGGATCACCGGCTTCAACGCGGCTTCGTTCGCGATGCGCGGCGTTGGCCAGAACAACATCATCGTCTACTTCGAACCTTCGGTGCTGGTCACTGTCGACGACTTTGTCGTGCCCAGCGTGCAGACCCAGTTGCTCGACACGTTCGATGTCCAGCAGGTCGAAGTGCTGCGCGGGCCGCAGGGCACCTTGTTCGGCAAGAATGCCATCGGTGGCGCCGTCACCGTCAAGACCAAGCGTCCCGACCTTGCCGATTTCGGCAGCGCTGTTCGCGTCACGGCCGGCAGCTTCAAGTCGTTGAGCGGCAATGCCGCCATCAACGTGCCAATCATCAAGGATACGCTCGCCCTGCGTGTGGTGGGCGGCTATGAATATTCGGACGGGTTCATGCGCAACGGCGCCTGCTACGGCCCGGTCGGCACGTTCCTGACGGCGCCAGTGCCCGCTTCGACCGCCAAGTTCGCCGGCCGTTCGGGCTGCGGCGATGGCCGCCGCGTCGGCGGTACCGATGTCGTCAATATGCGCGCCAAGCTGCTGTGGGAACCGAGCAGCAATTTTGACGCGTTGCTCCAGTATGAATTGATCCGCGACAAGTCCGAAACGCCGGCGCCGGTCAACGAGACGCCGGTTAATGGCGGCGGCCGCTTCTTCCTGTTCGATGCGCTCAACGTCGGCTCGCGCGGCAACGTCAACAGCGATCCGATCAAGAATGGCGGCGTCACCAATCGGCAAGATTCGCTTATGCGCATGCAGGATGGCCATGTCGTCAATGTCGATGGCGTCTACCTCAACATGAACCTCGATGTCGGCAAGGGCCGCTTCACCTCGATCACCGGGTGGCGCAGCCAGCGTTCGCGCTTGCCGAGCACCTATGTCGGCCAGGCGCCGGTTGCCGCCGATGGCGAAGTGCTGTCGCTATTCGACGCAACACGCGACGACAATCGCAAGACCTGGCAGCAGGAAGTGCGCTTTGCTTCGAACCTTGGCGGGTCATTCGATTTCGTGGCTGGTGGTTTCCACCAGAACGACAAGGTCGATTTCTGCGTCAACCAGCTCTTGGGTTTCCTTGATCTGACCGGCGGTCCGCTGCCATTCGGTGCCTGGAACAAGACGCCTTACCTGCTCTGCAACGCTCAGGAAGCCAAATCGACGGCGATTTTTGCCGAAGGTACGTTCAAGGTCAACGACCGTCTGACCTTGACCGCGGGTGGTCGTTACACGTGGGAACGCAAGACCTGGCGCGGTCGCCAGCAGGTGTTCATTCCGCAGCTTGGCGGTGGCTTCGATCCGTCGATCGCCATCAACCGGCCGCTCGATGCCAGCGTCTATAAATATTCGGCTGGCGTCGTCACCGTCCAGGCGCGTGACAACGAGCCGACCTATCGCTTCTCGGCGTCGTACAAGGCCAACGACGACACCTTCGTGTATGCAACCTTCTCGCATGGCTTCAAGGGTGGCGGGTTCAACGACCAGATTGGTGGCTTCGGCGCCTTTGGTACCGACCTCACGGCCTTCGCGGCTGCGGCCTCGGCGACCAGGCCTGAAAAGGCCAACAGCTATGAAGTTGGCGTGAAGACCCAGTTCCTCGACAACCGCGCCCGCTTCAACGTCACCGGCTTCTGGGTCGATTACAGCGACCTGCAAAAGCAGATCGTCGTGCCGATCGTGGTCGCCGGCCAGCCCAACCAGGTGACGCGCTTCTTCAACGCCGCCAGCGCGCGGGTGAAGGGCATCGAAGCCGAAGCAACGCTGGTCCCGGTCGATGGCCTGACGCTGCGCGGGGTCCTTGGGTTCCAGGATGCCAAGTACCGCAACTATGTCACGCCGATTCCGGCCGGCTATGACCTGTCGTCCGCGCCGTTGGATCGCGCGCCGAAATGGCAATGGTCGCTTGATGGCACCTATTCGACGCCGGTCAGTGACGGCCTGAAAGTCGCCGTCAACGCCAATCTGGCCTATGTTGGTCGCAACCTGTTCACCCAGTCGATCGCCGACCAGCGGGACAATACCTTCCTGCGGGCTCGCACGCTGCTGAATGCGTCGATCACGCTGGCCGATCTCGACGACAAGTACAGCCTGCGCCTGGTCGGCAAGAACCTGACCGACAAGCGCTATGAAACGGCAAGTCAGGTCGTGGGCGGTCTGTGGACCTTCACGCTGTATGGCCCGCCGCGCTACTTCGGCGTTGAAGCCGGGGTCAGCTTCTAGCAGCTAAGGGGGCAGGCGATGCGGCGCGGTTGGACAGTTCTGCTTCTCGTTGCGTCGCTTGCCCTGACAGGTTTTGGTGATCCGCCGCCAGCCAAGGTCGGCGGCGAGCGGATCACTTCGACCGACGAGCTGCAATCTCGCGACGGGCCGACGATCGACGTCGACAAGCATCCGGGCAAGGGCCTGTACACCGGAAACTGCGCTGGCTGCCACAATGGCGGGGTGCCAAAGGCGCCCCAGCAAGTCTGGCTGGAAATGATGGCGCCGGATGCCGTCCTTGCCGCGATGAACGGCGGCATCATGCGCCAGCAGGCGGCAAGTCTGTCAGTGATCGAGCGGCAGCAGATCGCCGAATATCTGGCGCGCAAGCCGCTTGCCGACTATCGCCCGCCGGCCGCGCCGGCCGCTTGCAGCATCCAGCACGCCGGTTTCAACGAGGCAGCAGCGCCGGCCCGAGTGGGCTGGGGCCATGACAACAGCCGGTTCATCCCGGCCTCGGTTGCCGGGCTGAACGCAGCGCAAGTGCCGAGCCTGAAACTCAAATGGGCGTTCGCCTATCCGGCGGCGCAGCGGGCCCGCTCGCAACCATCGGTCGGCTGGGGCGCGGTTTTCGTCGGCAGCCAGGACGGTACCGTCTATGCGCTCGATCTGGCAACCGGCTGCAAGCGCTGGTCATTCCGGGCATCGGCCGAAGTGCGCACCGCCATCGTCGCCGATCCGGCCACCCGGCGCCTGTATTTCGGTGACATTCTGGCACGGGCCTATGCGCTGGATGCGATGACCGGCAAGCTGGTCTGGAAGGCAAAGGTCGATGACCATCCCAACGCCACGATCACCGGCACCCCGACGATCGGCGACGGGCAATTGTTCGTGCCGGTATCGTCGCTTGAAGTAACGGCGGCGGCCGATCCCTCCTATCCTTGCTGTACGTTCCGCGGTTCCGTTACGGCGCTCGACCTTGCGACCGGCGCCCAGCGCTGGAAGCGCTACAGCGTGCCTGCGCCCGCCGTCTCGCAGGGCACGACTGCGGTCGGAACCAGCATCATGGGCCCGTCCGGTGCGCCGGTGTGGGGCAGCCCGACCTATGACAAGGCGCGGAACCGGGTCTATTTCGGTTCGGGCGAGAATTATTCATCGCCGGCCGATGGCAACAGCGACGCCGTGTTCGCCGTCGATGCGCGAACCGGTGAGCAGCTTTGGGTCACGCAATTCACCAAGGATGATGCGTGGAACGTCGGCTGCATGATGGGCAACGACAATTGTCCGAAGGAAAAAGGCCCCGACCTCGATGTCGCGACATCGGTGCTCGTCGTCCCTATCGACGGCGGCAAGACGATGATCGTTGCCGGGCAGAAGTCCGCCGCAAGCTATGGTCTTGATCCCGATACGGGTCGGATCGTCTGGAAAACCGTGCTCGGGCATGGCGGGACACAGGGCGGCGTGCATTTCGGCATGGCCGCTCAGGGGCAGGTCGTTTACGTGCCGATCAACGACATGGCCGATACCCGCGATGGCCGTACTTACGACGAATCCATCAGAGGCGCCGGCCTCCACGCCATCGATGCCGCCGATGGCCATGTCCTCTGGCACACGCTTGCCGACAATGTCTGCGGCAAGAAGGCAAATTGCGACCCGGGTATTTCCTCGGCTGTCACCGCCGGGCCGGGTTATGTCCTGGCGGGGCATCTCGATGGCCGGTTCCGCGCCTATGATGGCGCCTCCGGCAAGGCGCTGTGGACGTATGACACCACGCAAACAGTCAAAACCGTATCCGGGGCCCAAGCCCATGGCGGCGGCTTGAGCGGGCCGGGCGCCACGATCGCGGACGGGCATGTGGTGGTGAATTCGGGCTATGGCCTTTATTACCATATGCCCGGCAACCTGCTGATGGTGTTCACGCCCACGGGCAAATGACCGCGTCAGCGACGGGGTCTCGTTCAGGTCAGGGTCTCGTTCAGGTCAGGGCCGGGTTCAGGTCAGGATTTGTCCACCCAGTCGTCAAGCACCGGTTCGACGCGCATTTCGGCCGGGATGCGGTCACGCCCGATGCGGCGATCGGCTTCCTCGTGCCAATGATAGATGCGGCGTTCCTGATAGTTGAGGGGCATGCCCTTGAAACCCGGGCCTTCGACCGATTCCTGAATCTGCGGCGCGAATTCTGTGTCTTCGAACAGGATCCGCTCGAAATTTCTGATCCGGGCTTCCCACAGCGGGTTGAGGTCCTCTGTCGGGACCTTGGGACCGAACCAATGGCATTCAATCCGCATCGAGTTGGCCGTCAGCGGCCAGAAAACCAGCATGGGAATACCCGTCGCGGTCGGCGGCATCACGATGTTGGGAAAGATATTGTAGCTGACATTGTTGATGCGCGGAATTTCGGTGACGCCGGGAATTTCCGGCATTCCCCTGGTGCCGGGATCGATCCAGTCGGGCCGGCGATTGGGCGTCACCATCCGTGAATGCCCGTGCGGCCACAGGGTAATGGCCGTGCCGCGATGATCGAGGAAACGATCCGCCGTGTCCTGATGGATCGATTTCAGGTGATATACTTCGAGGAACACATCGAGCAGCACTTTGACAGTGCAGGCCACGTCATAGCCGCGCGAATGGACCAACATGAGGTTATCGAGTTCGAATTGCCCAAGCTCGTCCGCCAACGGGCCCAGGCTTTCGAGCAGCGCGGGCGCATCGGGATCTTCATTGATGAATATCCAGCCGCCAAGCGTTTCGCAGCGCACCGGCAACAGCGACCGGCAGGCAAAGTCGAGATCGACAAAATCACGCTTGTCGCGCACCGCTTTCAACTGGCCATCGAGCGCATAGCTCCAGCCGTGATAGCCGCAGACAAAGCCGCGGCTCTGTCCGGACTCCGCCGTGACAAGCGGGCCGCCGCGATGGCGACACGTGTTGTAGAAGGCGCGCAAGCCGCCCTGCAGATCGCGCACGACCAGAATTGGCGTGCCGGTATTGCGGATCAGGAACCAGTTGCCCGGTTCGGCGACCTGACTGTCATGGCCGGCATAAAGCCAGCTTCGCTTCCACAGGCCGTGCTTTTCCAGTTCCAGAAATTGCGGATCGACATAGCGGGCCGCCGGGATGTCGGGCAGCCGTGGAAAGCCGGCCGGGGTTTCTGTGCGCGCCGCTTCGAACGCGATGGCGTCCTTGATCCGCCTGGTCGTGGTCGCGTCCATAGCCGATGGCCTCCCCGTGTTCTGAGCGTCAAGCTTATAGAATGCGGCTAAAAAAACAATCATGTTTGCTTTTTCAAGGGGCTTCGGGCATCTTTTGGGGGGCGGGGAAGGGCCCGCCAAAGGGGTTCACATGGTTTTTCGCTTGATTGGCCGCCGTCTTGAGCGAAGGCGCTGAACCGGTGAAGATCGCTGTCGCGCCGCTCGCCGAGATTCCCGAAAATGGCACCCGGACATTTGCCCTGAATGGCAAATCGGTGCTTGTCGTCCGCACCATGGCCGGCGTGTTCGCTATCGAGAACCGGTGCAGCCACGCCTTGCAGGCCCTTGAAGGCGGCAAGCTGAGAGGGTTTCATATTTTTTGCCCGGCGCACGGCGTCCGCTTTGACATGCGCGATGGTTCCGCCATGGGAACATTGACGAAATCGCCGATAACCGTCTGGGAAACCGAGATTATCGACGGTGTCGTGCATATCGGGATGGACGGCGTATGAAGCGGCTCCTGATGGTCGGCGCCAGCCCGCGCGGGGAACGGTCGCGATCAGGGATGGTTGCCGACCATCTGCTGGCGCGCCTCGAGGCACGACATCCGATGCTGGAAGTCGAACGGCTGGACCTGTTCGACGCCGCCCTGCCGGCGTTTGACCAGAACGCCGTCGAAGGCCGCTATCATCTGCTCGCCGGCAACGCGGTGGATCCGGCGCAGGCCGCAGTCTGGCACGACCTGAAGAAATGGACCGATCACTTCCTGTCGTTCGACGCCTTGCTGATCGCCACGCCGATGTGGAATTTCGGCATTCCCTATCGGCTGAAGCATTATATCGACATATTGACCCAGCCCGGGCTGACATTCCGTAACGACAGTCAGGGCAATGTCGAAGGCTTGGCGCAGGGGCGACGCGCGATCATCGTCGCCGCCAGCGCGATGCCGTTCGGCAGCCTGCCCGAAATCGACGGGCTGGATTTCCAACTGGCCTATCTCAAGGCCTGGCTCGGTTTCATCGGCGTGACCGACATCGGCGCCGTGCGCGTCGCGGGAACCTTCGGTCCCGATGAAGCGGTCGCCGCCGCCATGGCGCAGGCATTTGCCGACGCGGACCGGCTGGCCGACACGATCTGACCTGCGCGGCGGGGGCGATCGGTCAGTGGGCCTCCGGCGGCTGGGGCCGCAGGCCCCAGACCCCATTTGTTTTTCGGCAAACATGGCAATGGGCGGCGCCAGACATCACGCTGATGGAATGGGGTCTGGGGCCTGCGGCCCCAGCCGCCGGGGGCACTTCGACACGACCGCCGGAGGCGCTTCGACCCAGCCGCACGGGCCGCCATCAACCCGGCATGGTGTCAGGCGTGGTTGGGTTCGCGGCCGGTTTCCCAGGGTGCGGACAGGTCTTCCAGCACGATTTCGATGACCTCCGCCCGGGCGCGCAGCGCAGCGCCGACGGCAAATGTGAGCACCAGCCAGTCGCCATCCTGCGTCAGGCTGAGCAAGTTCAGCACCGCATCGGGGGCGGTTGGCCAGTTTTGGCGCTGCACGGTGGCAACGGTTTCGAGGCGCAGCGCCGCGCGGACCCGGCTGCGCGTCGCTGATTCCCAGCGATAGCGGTTGACCAGCAGCACGAGCCGCCGCGCCTTGCGGTCATAGCCCAGATCGGCCGCGCGCAGCGTCGCGTCCTGCAACAGCGCCGAGATGGCGGGCAGATCATCGGCGGTCTGGCCAATGAGGGTCAGGCGCTCGTCGTGCATGGCGGCGTCAGCCGTCCGACACGCGTTCGATATCGGCGCCCACTGCCGACAGTTTTTCTTCGAGCCGTTCATAGCCGCGATCGAGGTGATAGACGCGCGACACGGGGGTTTCGCCGCTGGCTGCCAGCCCGGCGAGGACCAGGCTCATCGAGGCGCGCAGATCGGTTGCCATGACTTGCGCACC
>CAJAHV010000194.1 GCA_903939555.1 uncultured Alphaproteobacteria bacterium
ATTGCCAGCAATGGCCGGCCACTTTCATCAAGTGCGGCCTGTGCACCGCGGCTGATGCGGGCATTGCCAAGATGGACGCGGACGCGCGCCAGCAGTTCATCGACGTTGATCGGCTTGCTGACATAGTCGACACCGCCGGCTTCGAACCCGCGCACAACATGTTCGGTTTCGGTCAACCCGGTCATGAAAATCACCGGCAGCGCCGCGAGTTTCGGATCGGCCTTGATCCGCCGCGTCGCTTCAAAACCGTCCATCACCGGCATCATCGCGTCCATGATGACAAGGTCAGGCGTCAGCATGGCGATCGAGGCCAGCGCCGCCGCGCCATCACCCGCGACCAGCACCGTCATACCCGCTGTTTCAAGCGCAGCAGTGACAAAACCCAACGATTCGGCCGTATCGTCGACAACCAATATGGTCGCAGCCGCAACCGACGCCGGAACAAGGGGGTCGCGCGGGAGCATCAGCAGGCAATCATGAACAGGCGTCGAGTCTTTCGCGAAAGGACTTTAGGTCGTAACGTCTTAGCTGGTCACGCAGTTCGACGACAAGGGGCAGGCTGGCGGGAACATCATCGGCCAGTTTTTGCAGTTGCATTTCAAGGCCGCGAACATGGCCCGCCTGCCCCAGCCGACGCAGTTCGGCGAGGTGCGGCGCAGCGCCGGCAAGATCGATCGGGGGTGCCGGGGCTACCGCCGCCGCCACCGGGTCGGCCCAGCGCAGATCGAGTTGCGCAGCAATCGCATCGAGCAGCACATCGAGATCGAAGGGTTTGAGCACAAAGCCGTCATGCGCGGCGCGGCCATCGGCACCGGCGGCATATTCATGGGCGTTGGCCGATACCATCAGGATCGCCAGCCGCCGCGCCGGATCAGCGACCCGGGCGTCGCTGGCAATGGCGCGCAGCCGATCGGCGACCCCCCAGCCCGACAGGCCCGCCATCTGGATATCCAGCAGCACGAGATCGGGTGCGCAGCGCAGCGCCATTTCGATCCCCGCCGCACCATCGCTGGCGGCAAAAACGGTAAAGCCAAGCGGTCGCAACAGGCTTTGCAACACAGCGAGCTGTGCCGGATCATCGTCGATGGCCAGGATAGTACGCCGTGGCCCGGCATAGCCGATGACCGGGCGTCGCCGCACCGATGCTGCCGGGGCTTCGGTCGGCTCCATCAGCATCAACCGCAACATGAAGCGGCTGCCGACGCCCGGCGTACTGATGACATTAATGTCACCCCCCATGATCCGGGTCAGCGTGCGGGTAACGGCGAGGCCGAGGCCCGTTCCGGGCTGGGCCCGCGCCTTTGCCGAACGGCCGCGTTCGAAAGGTTCGAAAATGCGTGTCAATTCTTCGGCGTCGAGCCCGATGCCGGTATCCGAAACGCTGAATTCGGCGACCATTCCGGTATGCCGCACCGCCAGCGTGATCGTCCCCGCTTCGGTATATTTGACGGCGTTCGACAGCAGGTTAATCAGCAACTGGCGCAGCCGTTTTTCATCGATGCGGACATAGGCCGGCAGGTTAGCCGGAGGCTGCCAGACAAAGGCCAGCTCCTTTGCCGCCGCCTGGCCGCGAAACATATCGGCAAGCGATTCAAGGAACGCCGGCAGCGGCACCAGATCGGCGCTGAGCTTCATCTTTCCGGCTTCGATCCGCGAAATGTCGAGCAGTCCGTCGACAATGTCGATGAGGTGCTGAGAAGACCGACAGATCACCCGCGCCGCTTCGACCGGATCGACCTGCCCGTCGCGTTCAAGCAACTGCGCATAGCCATGGATGGCATTGAGCGGCGACCGGATTTCATGGCTGACACCGACAAGATAGCGACTCTTGGCCAGATTGGCCGCTTCGGCGACTTCGCGTGCAGTCAGTAATGCGGCATCGGTGCGGGCATGGGCCGCGATTTCGGTTTCGAGCCGAACATGTTCTTCAGCCCACGCCGCTTCGGCGTTGCGGCTGCGGCGAACCGCCAGCAACAAGCCCAGCAACAGCAATGCCATCGCCCCAATCAGCAGCGCAGCGGCACCGTGCAGCATGGCGTCGCTGATGCCGGGGACGGCGTCGATCATTTGCCGGGTCGGTAGCGCCGCGTGACCTGCCCGGCCAGCGCTTCGGCCGTCAACGGAACATGGCGGAAATCATGGGTGCGGTAGCGCTGCGCCTGATCGTTGAAGTGCGGGGAGGTCGGATCGCCATTTTCGCCGCCCGCCGAAATCGCCCGTGCCACGACCTGCGGCCCGAAATCGACGACCGAAACGAAGCTGTTGCCATAACTGCCATACCAGCGCTTCGTGCCCGGACCGGGTGCCGAGCCGAATGATGCAAGCGCACCCCATTGCCCTGAGCCAAGCCCAATCGGCAGGCTGGCCTTGCTGTCGTCGAATGCCTGCACCAGCGCCCCCGAAACGCGCTGAAAGCGGTTGATCTCGCCCCAGGGCGTGTTCCAGTTGCCAAAATCGATGGTCAGTTTGGCAACGGCGGTTTCCAGCGCGCCGAGCCGGTCGGCATCGGTCGGCTTGGAAACGAGCCAGGGTACCAGCGGTTCATCGTCACGCTTGGCCTCCGCCCCGAAACGTCCAACGAGCGCATTGCCCCAGAACATCGCCAGCGCCGTGGGCACTGAGGCTTCACCGGCATTGAAATCCCAGCCGCGCAACGCCGCGACCGGCCCCGCCAACGCCGCACGTTGCGCCGCATCGGCAGGCAAGCGATCATAAGCAGTGAGAAGCGTCGGCACCAGATCGGCAAAAGCGGTAAGATAGGGGTCGTACGCCGCCTCGAGCAGCGTATCGAGGTTGAATTTCGGCGTCGCGGTCAGCACCCGCACCGCATGCGGCCCGCGCGGGTTCTCCCCGGCAGAATCCATGTAGCGCGGGTAATCTGCCGCGCGCGGGCTGTCGGCCCCCGCCGCCGCCCATGGCCAATTGTTGGTGTTTGTCACCCAGCCGTTCTTCGGGTTGATGACCTGCGGCAGTTCGGACAATTTGTGTTCGCCGCGCCAGGCCGTTGCAGGGTCGGCGCCATCGACGGGCTTTTGATAATCGAAGCGATTGTCGCGCACCGGCACGAATTGCGGATGGAGATAGGCAATTTCCCCTTTGGTCGAGGCGAACAGCGTATTGTTCGACGAATTGGCCTTCAGCTCGGCGATCTTCAGGAAGCTGGCGAGATCAATCGCCTTGGTGCGCTGGAAACTCTGTTCGAGCGCGGCGAGCGGTTTGTGCATTAGAGCGACGCTGATCCATTTGCCATCCGCGCTGCGCACGATCGGGCCATGAACGGTGCGGTAGGTGGTGAACACCCGCGTCTGCAGCGTGCCCGAGACATCGCGAACCAGGATGGCGATCGGCGTGACCGTCACCGGCCGCCATTCATTGCCGTAGCGATATTCGAGCCGGCCGTTACGGGTTTCGATGGTTTCGGCAAATTCATCGACCGAATCGACCCCCGAAGTCGTGTGCATCCAGCCGACATGGCGGTTGAAGCCCTGATAAGTGAAGAATTGCCCCCAGGTCGATGCGCCATAGGTAGCAAGGCCCTCGTCGCTGGCGACTTCGGCTTCCGAGCGGAAGTGAAAGCTGGTGTGCGGGTTGATCAGCAGCAGGGCATGGCCATTGGCGCTGTGCGACGGTGCGATGGCAAAGCCATTCGAGCCAAGCGGTTCCGGCCGCACTCTGCCGGTTTCGACATCGCTGAACGCTACCTGTTTCTGGCCGTAAAAGCCTTCAAGTTGGCCGAGCGAGATGCCGGCGATATCGCCGCCGATGCTGCCTTCGCTGAACGCCAGTGCCATCCAGGGTTCGAAATGCGTGATGACGCGGGGTTTCACCTGCGGATGGGTGGCAAGATAGAAATTCAGCGCATCGGCCCACGAGGCCATCAACGCCTTGAGCCACTGCGGCGCGCGGGCATGATCGGCCTTCAGCGCGTCGGGCTGGATGAAGAGCTTCATGCGCAGGTCGCGCCAGATCGCCGACTCGCCCTCAGCCTCGGCGAGCCGGCCTTGTGCGTTGATGAAATTGGTCTCGATACGGTTGAAGTCGTCTTCGGCCTGAGCATAGATCATGCCGAACACGGCATCGGCATCCGACTTGCCCTTCACATGGGCAATGCCAAAAGCGTCGCGGGTGATGCTGACCCGGGCCGCCTGCGCCCGCCAGCGCGCCATGCTGGGCTGGTCGGCGGCAAGCACCGGAGTGGCGGACAGGAGCAGGGCGGCGATGAGGATTTTTTGCATCGCCTGAAGCTATCGGTCGGCGGACGCTTCGACAAGCCTCAGTCTATATGCGGCGCGGCCTGCAGGCTGAACACTGCCACCAGGCTGGCGGCAGCTGCCACTCCCAGATACCAGCCCACCGGTGCCAGCCCGCCGCGATCTGCCAGTGCCTGGGCGATGATCGGCGCGAGCCCGCCACCAAGAATGCCACCCATGTTGAAGGCCATCGATGCCCCGGTGTAGCGCACCCGCGCCGGGAACAGGCCGGGCAACCAGGCGCCCAGCGGGCCATAGACAAAGCCCATGACGAACAGGGCGAGCGCGAGGAAAGCACCGACAAGCAGCAGCGAGCCGCTTTCCATCAACGGCGCCAGCACCAGGCCGGTGGCGACCGCGGCGAGGCAACCGCCAATCAGTACGCGGCGCGGATCGAATCGGTCCGACAGCCAGCCCGACAACAGGATGCCGAGCGCGAGGAACAGGATCGCGACCAGTTGCACCCCTAGAAAGGTTTCGCGGGCATAGCCCAATTTGGTCGTGCCGAAGCCGAGCGCAAAGGCCGTCGACAGATAGAAGAGCGCGAAACAGGCGATGACCCCCAGCGTGCCGCCCAGCGTCGCCCGCCAGTGATCGCGCAACAATTCGGCGATCGGCACCGCCGGCGGCGGGCTGTGCGCCGTCATGGCGGCAAATGCCGGAGTTTCGGTCAGCTTCAGCCGCACCCACAGCCCAACGGCAACTAGCAGCGCCGAGGCAAGGAAGGGCAGACGCCACCCCCAGTCACGGAAATCGGCATCGCTGAGCCACAGGCCCAGCAACAGAAACAGGCCATTGGCCGCAATGAAGCCCACCGGCGCCCCCAGTTGCGGAAACATGCCGAAGCGCGCTCGCCAACCCGGCGGGGCGTTTTCCACCGCCAGCAGCGCTGCGCCACCCCATTCGCCGCCAAGGCCGAAGCCCTGGCCGAACCGCAATAGGCACAACAGCACCGGCGCCACCCAGCCGGCGCTGGCATAGGTCGGCAGAAAGGCGATGGCGAGGGTGGAGCCGCCCATCATCAGCAAGCTCGCCACCAGCGTCGATTTGCGGCCGATGCGATCACCATAATGGCCAAAGACCAGCGCGCCAATCGGCCGAGCGATGAACGCGACGGCAAAGCTGGCATAGGCTGCGAGCAGTTGCGCCGACGGGCTGTCGGACGGGAAGAACAATGGCCCGAACACCAGGCTGGCGGCGGTTGCATAGATATAGAAATCGTAGAATTCGACCGCCGTGCCGACAAGGCTGGCGCCCAGAATCCGTCGGGTCGATGCGTGCGTTGTCTCCATGCCGTCGGGTTGCGACGCGAAGGGCCCGCGCGCAAGCGCTATTTCACCACAAGTTCAATTTCGTCCTTGGTGGCCCCATCCCTTATACTGGTCTCGATGCCGTCGAACGAAAGGTGCGACGGCGCGATGGTCAGCTTGCGGATGGCGACCGTATCATGCGCAGCCTTGGCCGCCAGATCAG
>CAJAHV010000195.1 GCA_903939555.1 uncultured Alphaproteobacteria bacterium
CCGCGTCACTGCCAGCTTGCGCAGCAGATAGGGGTAGACCTTGTGCGCCGGCGCCGGCTTCGAGGTGTTCGGCCGCCGGTAGATCGCCTCGATCGCCATCTTCTTCATCAGCGTCGACACATGCAGGCGACCGACCTTGACGCCTTCGGCGGCAAGCAGGTCGCGCAACATCCGGCTGCCCGCGAACGGGAAGTCCATATGCAGCTCATCAAGCCGCCGCATGATGGCGAGATCGGGAAGCGAAGTCGGCCGTGGCAGATAGTAAACGCTGCCACGGCTGATCCCCAACTCCTGCACCTGCCGGGTCACCGGCAACGCGTGCGAACGGTCGATCATCGTTTTGCGCTCGGTATCAGTTCCGCCCTGATACGCTCTTGGGCCGAGCGCCCCTGACAAAAAATCGTTCACCAGCGTCAACTCGCCGATCTTGGCATGCAACGTCTTCACGTCGATCGCCGGCTCCGCGAGTTCGCTGTGGCTGTCCGATCCGAAAACCCCGGCAGCGCCTTCCAGCAACTGCCCGCGCCAGGTCGTGATCTGGTTCGGGTGAACGTCAAACGGCTGCGCCAACTCGGCCAGCGTCTTCTCGACCCTCACGGCAGCCAAAGCCACCTTCGCCTTGAAAGCCGGACTATGGTTCCTGCGTGTTCGCTTCGTCATTTGATCTCCTGTTCGGCAGCCATCTTGGCCGCCTTCAGGCAGAAACTCCCTTTAGCCGACTGTGCAGATGAACCGGGCCAACTCTAACTCCGGAAGCCACCGCATACGCGCGTCAGTCAAGAAAGGGATCGCGCACCAGAATGATGTCCTCGCGTTCCGGCGAGGTCGAGACCAGCGCCACCGGGCATTGCGTCAATTCCTCGATGCGGCGGATATATTTGATCGCCTGCGCCGGCAGGTCGGCCCAGC
This sequence comes from uncultured Alphaproteobacteria bacterium, assembly GCA_903939555.1. Lineage (GTDB taxonomy): Bacteria > Pseudomonadota > Alphaproteobacteria > Sphingomonadales > Sphingomonadaceae > Sandarakinorhabdus. The sequence goes on from CAJAHV010000195.1 coordinate 910, forward strand.
GCCGGGCGCCGGCGGTCGATTCGGACCAGCCGCCGAAATCTTCATAAACCGGCACGACGCGCGCCTGATCGGCAGCATGCGCCGGGAAATGATCGAGCGTTTCGCCATCGAGGGTATAGCCGGTACAGATGCGCAGCGTTTCGAAGCCATCGAGCACATCGAGCTTGGTCAGCGCCATGCCGGCAACACCCGATACTGCGATTGCCTGGCGCACCAGTACGGCATCGAACCAGCCGCAGCGCCGCTTGCGCCCCGTCACGGTGCCGAATTCATGGCCACGCTGCCCCAGCTTCTCGCCGTCTTCATTGTCCTGTTCGGTGGGGAAGGGGCCGGAACCGACGCGGGTCGTATAGGCCTTGACGATGCCGAGCACATAACCGACCGCGCCTGGTCCCATGCCGCTGCCGGCTGCCGCTTGACCGGCGACGACGTTCGACGAGGTGACGAACGGATAGGTGCCGTGATCGACATCGAGCAGCACGCCCTGCGCGCCTTCGAACAGGATGCGGGCGCGCCTTGTCTTGGCATCGCGGAGCGTCGTCCACACCGGCTTGACGAAGGGCAACACGGCGGGTGCGATCTCGTGCAATTGTGCCACCAGCGCGTCCCGATCCACCGGCGGCATGCCAAAGCCGATGCGCAGCGCGTTGTGGTGCGCCAGCAAGCGGTCAAGCTGTGGCCCGATGTCATCCAGATGCGCGAGGTCACAGACGCGCAGCGCGCGCCGGCCCGCCTTGTCCTCATAGGCAGGGCCGATGCCGCGCCGCGTCGTGCCGATCTTGCCGGCGCCGCTGGCGTCCTCGCGCGCACCATCGAGATCGCTGTGCAGCGGCAGGATCAACGGGCACTGGTCGGAAACGTGCAGGTTTTCCGGGGTGATGGCGACGCCCATGCCGCTGATGCGCGCCACTTCGTCGCGGAAATGCCAGGGATCGAACACCACGCCATTGCCGATGATCGACAGCGTGCCGCGCACGATGCCGCTGGGCAACAGGCTGAGCTTGTAGGTCTGGTTGCCGACGACGAGCGTGTGGCCGGCATTATGGCCGCCCTGGAAGCGCACCACGACATCGGCGCGTTCCGACAACCAGTCGACGATCTTGCCTTTGCCTTCATCGCCCCATTGGGCGCCGATGACGGTAACGTTGGGCATTGCGTTTCTTCCTTCTCCCCCCGTTCCGGGAAGGGCGTGGCTAGATCGCCGCTGCCTCTACGCCATTCCAGACGTGGGTGCAGCGAAAATCCGCAGGGTCGGCATCGCCGGTAAAGGCAGCGACCGTCGCCCAGCCATTGCGCCGCAATTGCGCCGCCACCGCCGGGTCAGTGCCCAGCGGCACCAGCACGCGGCGCGGGTCGGCTACCCCAAGCCCCGCATCGACCAGGCCGTCGACATAGAGCGAAAAACCGACTGCGGCTTCGCTGTCACCAGCGGGCGTGACGATCTGATAAGTGCCGCCGCGGCCGGTTTCGCCCGCTATGCCGTCACCGAACAGCGAAAAGCCGATCCAGGTCTGATATTCGAAACCATGGCGCTCGGTCGGGTCGAGCGTCACCGTCACGCCGGTCAGCGATGCGACGAGCCCGGCTACGGCTGTCAACCGGTCGCGCACGGCCAGCGGCAGGTCGAGCGCCGCAAGCCGCGCCAATGCGGCTTCGGCCGGGCCGGCAGCGGCGATCAGCGGTTCGAAAGCCCCGGCCCCCAGCGCCTGTAAGCCGGCGGCATCCTTGCCATCGAGCAGTTGCTGGACATCGGCAAGACGGGCACGGCCCAGCGGCCAGCCCGCTGCCGCCAGATCGGCAACCAGCGTCGGCAAGGTGATATCGAGCGACAGGCCGCCAAGCCCGGTTCCTGCCAGCGATGCCACCGCCAGCGCGATGACTTCGCCGGCCGCCGCCGTGCTGTCGCTGCCGATCAGTTCGACGCCGACCTGGACGCTTTCGCGTTCGGGGCTGATCTGGCTGCCGCGCACGCGCAGCACCGGGCCGGCATAGCTCAGCCGCAACGGCCGCGCCGCGCCGGCTAGGCGGGTGACCGCGATACGCCCGACCTGGCCGGTCATGTCCGACCGCAGCGCCAGCGTGTGCTGGCTGATCGGGTCGGTGAAGCGCAGCAATTCACGCCGCGCCGCGCCGCCCAGCCGGCTGCCGAGCGATTCTTCATATTCGACCAGCGGTGGCTGGACTCGTTCATAGCCGTGCGCGGCAAAGGTTGCCGTCAACCGGCGCACGAGCGCCGCCGTCGCTTCCGCCTGCGGTGGCAGGCGGTCGCGCAAGCCTTCGGGAAGGAGACCGGGAGAGATCATGGCTGCATGGCCCGCATCATGCGAACGCCAGCCCTTTGACCGTCTTGACCCCGGGCAACCGGCAGATGCTCGCCAGCAGCGGATCGGGGATGACATCATCGACCGAGAGCAGCAGCACGGCTTCGGCGCGGCCAGGGGCTTGCCCCGCACTATAGTTTTCGCGGCGCCCGAGGTGGAAGGTGCCGATGTTGACACCGGCTTCCCCCAGCGCGCCGCCGAGGCGACCGATGAAGCCCGGCTTGTCCTCGTTGACGATGTACAGCATCCGGCCATTGAGGTCGGCCTCGACGGTGATGCCGAAAATTTCGGTCAGCCGCGGCTTGGTCATGCCGAACAGCGTGCCGGCAACGCTGCGTTCGCCTTCCGGCGTCTTCACCGTGACGCGTACCAGCGTGTGATAATCGGTTTCGCGTTCATGGCGGACTTCGGCGATCTCGATTTCGCGTTCGCGCGCCAGATAGGGGGCGTTGACCATGTTGACGGTGTCTGAATGCGTGCGCATCAACCCGGCGAGCACGGCTGCCGTGATCGGCTTTATGTTGAGCTGTGCCGCGGCACCCTCAACCTCGACCTTGACGCCCTTGACGCCTTCGGTGACCAATTGGCCCACCAGCGAACCGAGCCGTTCCGCCAACTGCATATACGGCCGCAGGCGCGGCGCTTCCTCGGCGCTCAGCGAGGGCACGTTGAGCGCGTTGGTGACGCCGCCGGTTAGCAGGAAATCCGACATCTGCTCCGCGACCTGGATGGCGACATTGACCTGGGCTTCGTCGGTCGAAGCGCCAAGGTGCGGCGTCGAGATGAAATTGGGGGTGCCGAACAGCGGCGATGCCTTGGCCGGTTCCTCGACGAATACGTCGAGCGCAGCGCCGCCGACATGACCTGTATCAAGCGCTGCCTTCAGCGCCACTTCGTCGATCAGCCCGCCGCGCGCGCAATTGATGATGCGCACGCCCTTTTTCGTCTTGGCGAGGTTTTCCGCCGACAGGATGTTGCGGGTGCTGTCGGTCAGCGGCGTGTGCAGCGTGATAAAATCGGCTTGCGCCAGCAATTCGTCGAGTGTGACCTTGGTGACGCCCATGTTTTCGGCGCGTTCGGGGGTGAGGAACGGGTCATAGGCGATGACCTTCATCTTGAGGCCCAAGGCGCGGTCGGCGACGATGCTGCCGATGTTGCCGGCACCGATGAGGCCGAGCGTCTTGGCGGTCAGCTCGACCCCCATGAAGCGGTTCTTCTCCCATTTGCCGGCCTGGGTGGACGCATCTGCCTCGGGAAGCTGGCGGGCGAGTGCGAACATCAGCGCAATGGCATGTTCGGCGGTGGTGATCGAATTGCCAAACGGCGTGTTCATCACGACAATCCCGGCACCTGAAGCCGCCGGAATGTCGACATTGTCGACACCGATGCCGGCGCGGCCGATGACCTTGAGATTAGTGGCGGCGGCGATGACGTCCTTGTTCGCCTTGGTGGCGCTGCGGATCGCGAGCCCGTCATAATTGCCGATGATCTTGATCAGCTCGTCCTTCGACAGGCCGGTGATTTCATCGACTTCGATACCGCGGGCACGAAAGATCTCGGCGGCCTTGGGGGACATCTGGTCGGAGATAAGGACTTTGGGCATGGGATTCTTCCTCGGCTCCCCTTCCTGAACGGCAGGGGCTGGGGGTTTGAATGAATTCGGGGCAGGGCGGCCTTGCGGCGCGAAAGAACCCACCCCTGTCCCTCCCGAGGGAGGGCTGGAGATTCAGGCGGTCACTTCCGCATGGGCCCATTCGAGCCAATGCGTCAGCGCAATGATATCGGCAGTATCCACCGTCGCGCCGCACCAGATGCGCAGCCCCGGGGGGGCGTCGCGATAGGCACCGATGTCATAGGCGGCACCCGCCTTGTCGAGCAGCGAGACCATCGCCTTGACCTGGTCCTCCGACGTGCCGGGCAGGGTCAGGCAGACGCTGGTGTTCGACCGCGTCGCCGGCACCTTGGCGAGATTTTCGATCCAGGGGGTGCGTTCGACCCAGTCATTGAGCGCCGTCGCATTGGCATCGGCCCGCGCCATCAGTTCGGGCAGGCCGCCGATGTGCTGCGACCATTGCAGCGCGTCGATATAATCCTCGACCGCCAGCATCGATGGCGTGTTGATGGTTTCACCGCTGAAAATGCCTTCGATCAGCTTACCTTTCGACGTCAGGCGGAAAATCTTGGGCAACGGCCAGGCCGGTGTGTAGCTTTCCAGCCGCTCGACGGCGCGGGGGCCGAGGATGATGACGCCATGGCCGCCTTCGCCGCCCAGTACCTTCTGCCAGCTGTAGGTCAGCACATCGACCTTGGCCCAAGGGATGTCCTGCGCGAACACGCCCGAAGTCGCATCGACGAGGTTGAGGCCCTCGCGGTCATCGCGGATCCACTCGCCGTTCGGCACGCGCACGCCTGACGTCGTGCCGTTCCAAGTGAAACAGATGTCGCGGCTCTGGTCGATGCGGCTGAGGTCGGGCAACTCGCCATAGGGTGCGGTGACGACATCGGCGTCGATCTTCAACTGCTTGATGGCGTCGGTCACCCAGCCTTCGCCAAAGCTTTCCCACGCCATCATCGTTGCCGGGCGGGCGCCGAGCAGGCTCCACATCGCCATTTCATAGGCGCCGGTGTCAGACGCCGGCACGATGCCGATGCGGTGCGTCGATGGCACGTTGAGGATTTCGCGCGTCAGGTCGATCGCGAGCTTGAGCCGCGTCTTGCCGATCTTGGACCGGTGTGACCGGCCGAGCGAATCGGTGGCGAGTTGGGAAGCGCTCCAGCCAGGACGTTTGGCACAAGGCCCGGACGAAAAATGCGCACGCGCCGGAAGCGCGACAGGACGGTCAATCATATTCTCTCCTTACAGAGAGCTCGCGCGGCGTTGGGACCGCGTGGCCCGCCGCCGGACATAGAGGCATTTGGCAGGCGGTCAACCCTTGGCCGTCAAAAAACGGCGCCGCCGCAGCCCGGCCACGACGTTGATGATGCAGTTGTTGTTGTGAACGATCAGCGCCAGCAGTCCGATCTGATCAAAATATGCTGCTGATTCAGTTGAAAGTTCACAGTGAGAGACTTGCCGCTATGGCTGCGGCGAGGTCGGCATGGGCCTTGTAGAGCGCGTCGGATGGCGCAGTGCCGCCGTTCACGAAGCTGGCGATGAACAAGGGCCCGGGCCGGGCGCGCACCGGCCAGACGATGGCGATGTCGTTGACGCTGCCATGGCCGCCGGTGCCGGTCTTATCCCCAACCTTCCAGCCCTTGGGCAGTCCGGCGCGCAAGCGCGTGTCGCCGGTGGTGTTGGCGACCAGCCAGCCGGTCAGCAGCGCGCGGCGGGCGGATGACAAGGTGGTGCCGGTGAGAAGCCGTTCCCAGGTCGCCGCCACCGCATCTGGGCTGGTGGTGTCACGGGCATCGCCGGGCAGCGCCTCGCTCATAAGCGGCTCGATGCGGTCGAGCCGGGTCACCCGGTCGCCGATGCCGCGCAGCCAGGCGGTCAGCCCGGCCGGGCCCCCAACGGCGGGCAGCAGCAGGTTGGCAGCGCTATTGTCGGAATAGATGATGGTCGCCTCGCACAGTTCCGCGACACTCGCGGTGCCACCGACATGGGCCTTGGAGACCGGCGACACGTCGAGGATGTCGCTCGCCCTTACCGGGATGGCACGGTCAAGCCGGTCGAGCCCCTTGTCGACTCGGGCCAGCACCGCGGCGACGAGCAGCGCCTTGAAGGTGCTTGCCATCGGGAAGCGTTCGCCGCCGCGATGGCTGAAGCGCCGACCGGTGACGGTATCGTGCACCGCCAGTCCGACCCGGCCGCCGGTGGCTTTTTCTGCGGCCGTGACCGCGACTCGCAAGTCCAGTGATGCGGGCCGCGCCAGCCCGGGCGCGGCCGTCATTGCCGCAGCCGTGAGGACAAAGGTACGACGATCGATCATGGCTGTCCTTTTCTTGCGGCCGCATTTTGCGGGGCAAGGCGGCAGCGCGCAAGCGCCATGATAGGGCTTTGACGGCAGTGGCGGCAGGCGCGACAAGCAGGCAGCAGCTTCAGGACAGGGAAAGACGACCGCATGATCGATTACAAGGGGCAGGTGGCGCTGGTAACCGGCGGCGCATCGGGGATCGGCCGGGAGCTAGCGCTGGCCTTGGCGGCGCGCGGCGCCCGGGTGCTGGTCGCCGATATCGATGGCGATGGCGCAGCGGCGACTGCGGCGGCGTCGGGCGGCGCGGCGCTGCAGGTCGATCTCGCCGAACCCGGCGCTGCGGCCGGGTTGCTCGACCGCGCTTGGGGGCTGGCGGGCAAGGTCGATTTCATCGCGTCGAACGCCGGCATGGGCAGTGGCCCGGGGCCAAAGCGGTTGCTGAAGGCCGATCTTGATGCCCAGCGGGTGGCGGCGATGTTCGAAGTCAACATGTTCGCCGCGATCCGTTTGGCGCAGGCTTATGTGCCGCGGCTGGAAGCTGCCGGCGGGCGCGGCCGGCTGATGATCACCGGCAGCGAAAATTCGCTGTCGGTGCCGGATGCGGTGAAGAGCTTCGGCCTCGGCCTGTATGCCGCGTCCAAGCATGGCGTTCTGGTGCTGGCCGAATGGCTGCGCGCCGAGTGCGCTGGCGGTGGCAAGCCGCTCGATGTCCATGTCCTGCTGCCGGGCGGGGTCTACACCGGGATGACGGCGGACGGGCTGGGCCCCGATCCAGCGGGCTGGCCGGCCAACATGCACATCATCACGCCTGATCGCTGCGCCGAAATTGCGCTTGCCGGGCTTGATGCCGGGCTGTTCTGGATCCCGACGCACCGGCACCTTGCCGACGATATGGAACCGCGCCATGCGGGCTTAGCGAATGCGGTGCGCGTGCTGGGGCTGTAGTCGGCTGGCTCGGGGCCAGCGCTGCGGGGGAGGGTGCTTCCCGGGGCGGTTGGTTCAGCTGTCGCCCCGGGTCTGGCTGATGCCGCCCATCGTCAGCCCGCCGTCGACAATGAACTCGCTGCCGGTCGAATAGCTGGCTTCGTCGCTGGCGAGATAGAGCACCAGATTGGTGACCTCTTCCGACCTTGCCATGCGTCCGAGCGGATAATCATAGCCCTGGGTGTTCAAGCCTTCGGCCATCGGCGTGTCGATGATGCCGGGGTGGACCGAATTGCAGCGCACACCAAAGGGCGCCAGTTCCGCGGCTACCGCCTTGGTCAGCCCGCGCACCCCGAATTTGGAGGCGACATAAGCCGAGCCGCCCGGCGCGCCGCGCAAGCCTGCCACCGATGAAATGTTGATGATCGAGCCGCTGCCGCTCGCGACCAGCGCGCTGGTCGCGGCGCGGATGCCGAGAAAAACCCCGGTCAGGTTGATCTCGATCATGCGCTGCCACAAATCGAGCGGGTGATCGACGATGGCGGCACCGCCGAAGATGCCGGCGTTGTTGACGAGGATATGCAGCCCGCCGAAATCGGCGACGCACAGCGCCACTGCTGCTGCCCAGTCATCGGGTTTCGTCACATCGAGCCGGATATAGCGCGCATCGAAACCGAGTTCAGCTGCCAGCGCCGCGCCCTCGGCATCAAGGATGTCACCGAGCACCACGCGGGCACCTTCGGCAATGAAACGCCGTGCGTGTGCCGCGCCCATGCCGCGCGCCGCGCCGGTTATGAGCGCGACCTTGCCGGCAACGCGGCCGCTGCTGGTCATCCGATGTCCTCCGAATCCGAAACCCTGGTCATGGTCAGTTTGCCGGCCTTGACGACAAAGCCCAGATCCCCTTCGACGAGCGCCAGCGCATCCTTGCCGAAGATATCGCGGCGCCAGCCTGCGAGCACCGGCAGACCCTCGGTTACCCCGGCAGCAATCGCATCGATATCATCGCCGCGCACGATCAGCTTGGGGGCGACGCCGCTCTCCTTGCTGCGGATCTTGAGCAGCAGCTTGAGCAAGTCGGCGATCAGCGCGCCTTCCGACGACAGCCCGGGTCGCTGCGGCTCGCGCGCCGGCATTTCTTCGGGTGCAAGCGGTTCGGCATCCTGGAGGGCGCGGATCAGCCGGTCGCCGATGGCGTTGCTGCCCCATGCCGCCGACAGGCCGCGCACCTTGGCAAGATCGGACTGTGATCGCGGTGGACTGCCGGCAAGATCGCCCAGCGTTTCGTCCTTGACGATGCGGCCGCGCGGCACATCCTTGTCCTGTGCTTCGAGTTCGCGCCATTTCGCCAGCGCCTTCAACCGTCCGAGCACATCGGCCTTTCGGCTCGGCAGGCGCAGCCTTGCCCACGCCTTTTCGGGGTCATTGGCATAGGTTGCCGGGTCGCACACGCGCGCCATTTCATCGTCGAGCCAGCCGCCGCGGCCGGTGCGGCGCAGCTTGTCGACCATCTTGGGGAACAGCGTCGCCAGATGGGTGACATCCCCGATGGCATATTCGAGCTGGCGGTCATTGAGCGGCCGCCGGCTCCAGTCGGTGAAGCGGGCGCCCTTGTCGACCTGATGGCCGAGATAGGCAGCGACGAGGTTGGTATAGCCGATCTGTTCGCCCAGCCCCAAAGCCATGGCGGCAATCTGGGTGTCGAACAGCGGTGCCGGGGTCTTGCCGGTCAGATTGTAGATGATTTCAAGGTCCTGCCCGCCGGCGTGAAAGACCTTGAGCACCTCGTCCTCGACAAGCAGTTTCAGCAACGGGCCAAGGTCGATCCCCGGTGCCTTGGGGTCGATCGCGGCCGCTTCGGTCGGGCTGGCAACCTGCACGAGGCAGAGATCGGGGTAATAGGTGCTTTCCCGCATGAATTCGGTATCGACCGTGACAAAATCCGCCTCGGCGAGGCGTTCGCACAGGGCGGTGAGGGTCTGGGTGTCGGTGACGAGCGGATGAATGAGCATGAACCGCCATAACCCAGCCGCTCGCGCTTGACAAAGCGGCAGGCTATGTGTGTCACGCGACACACCGATTATTGTTCCTGAATTGCCCGGATTTTGTTCTATGCACGCTTATCGCACCCATGATTGCGCCGCCCTGCGCGCCACCGATGCCGGCACCACCGCCCGGGTTTCGGGCTGGATCCATCGCAAGCGCGATCATGGCGGCGTATTGTTCATCGATCTGCGCGATCATTTCGGCCTGACTCAGATTGTCGTCGGCCCCGGCTCGCCGGCGTTCGAAACGCTTGATCGTGCCCGGCTCGAATCGGTCGTCACCGTTACTGGCGATGTCGTGATGCGCGAAGGCGGCGCGGTGAATGCCAATCTCGCGACGGGCGATATCGAAGTGCGCGCCCAGGCGGTGACCGTGCAGTCGGCGGCGACCGATCTGCCGATGCCGGTGGCCGGCGATGCCGAATATCCCGAGGATATCCGCCTTAAATACCGATTCCTCGATCTGCGCCGCGAACGGCTGCACGCCAACATGATGCTGCGTTCCG